>NZ_JBIBGE010000003.1:0-261812 GCF_042956345.1 Pseudomonas sp. NPDC008258 | reverse complement strand
GGCGCGAGTAGTATTTGCCCTACTGAAAAGCGGAGACGAGTATCGATCAAAAGCCGCTTAAAAAACTTCCCTAAAACCATAGAATCTCCCACAGGGACTGCGAGATTGCTGAAGTTGGCGCTGTACCTGTGGGAGCTGGCTTGCCGGCGATGGGCTGCAAAGCAGCCCCGGGGGCATTGGCGCCCGATTTGCCATAGCTGTCAACCGGGGGTACCCCTTAGTGGGAATTGCCCAGCCGGTTACCGCCGCATAGATTTCATCCCCATCAAGCCGGCCGTCGAGCCCGCCACGCTTCGCTTCCTGGTTCTGCCTCCTGACACCAACAATAACGTGAGGATGAACAAATGACGTCCAGTAGTGCACCCGCTCCAGCGCTCAAACCGACGCTAAGCGTCGCTGATGTAGTCGCCATCACCGTTTCTTCGGTAACACCCGCCAGTTCGGTTTTCGTCATCGCGCCATTTGCCATCGCCCAGGCCGGCACCGGGGTCATCTGGGCCTTCATGCTGGGCGGTGTGCTGGCGCTGATGTTTGCGCTTTGCTACGCCGAACTGGGCCGTGCGCACAGCGCGGCAGGCGGTGAGTACGTGTTTGCCAAGCGGGTATTCGGCGGCATGGCTGGCTATGCCACCTTCCTCACCGCGCTGGCGATGCTGGTGTTCATTCCACCGGTCCTGGCCACAGGGGCCGCCACTTACCTGAATGCGGCGCTGGGCACCCAGCTTGACGGGCAGGCGGTGGCCTTGGTGATTGTCACCCTGGGTTACCTGCTGGCTATCCTCAACATCAAGCTGAACGCATGGGTTACCGGCATCTGCCTGCTGCTTGAAGTGGCGGCATTGATGGTGATTGTGGTGCTGGGTTTCGGCCATGCCCAGCAGCCGGTCAGTAGCCTGGTCAGCCCGTTGGTGCTCGACAACGGCATGCTGCACGCTGCCCCCTGGGCACTGGTGGTTGGCGCGATCGGCACCGCGCTGTTCTCGTTCAACGGCTATGGCGGCGCCGTGCTGCTGGCCGAGGACATGAAGTGCGGCGGCCGCGGTATCCCCAAGGCGGTGCTGTGGTCACTGGTGCTGTTGGTGGCCATCGAAGTGATCCCACTGGTGGCGCTTTTGATCGGCGCCCCCTCGCTGGCCGAGCTGACGTCGTTCACGGTACTGCTGATTCTCTGCGTGTACCTGGTGGTGGGCTTGTGCGCACTGTTCAGCCGGGTGCTGCGCCGCGACCGTGAGCACCCGTACCGCATGCCGCTGTGGCCGCTGCCGGCACTGGTGGCCGTGACCGGTGCCGGTTACCTGCTGACGACCCTGCTGGCTGCGGCGTCAGCCCGGGACATTTTCATCATCGTTGGAATCTTGCTTGTCTCGGGGTTGCTGTACGGCACCTATGGCAAGTTGAGCCCAGCCTTCCAGAAACTTTGAGCGAGAAACACGATGCGAGCACGCGATTTCGGCATCACCCTGGGCCTTGGCCAGCCAGGCCAGCACAATGCCATTACCGATGTACCCGGTGTACGGGTTGGCCATGCCACCCTGAACACCACCCGTGCCGGCAAACCGGTGCGTACCGGGGTCAGTATCATCGAGCCGCGGGAGGGCCCGGCGCGCTATCAGCCCTGTTTTGCCGGCTGCCATGTACTGAACGGCAATGGTGATGCCACTGGCCTTGAGTGGATTCGCGAAGCAGGCCTGCTGACCACGGCCATTGCCACCACCAACACGCACAGCGTCGGCGTGGTACGTGACGCACTGATTGCCCATGAGCATGCGACCCTGGCGGACCACGCGACGTACTGGTGCATGCCCGTGGTGATGGAGACCTATGACGGGGTGCTGAACGATATCTGGGGCCAGCATGTCAATGCCGACCTGGTGCAGCAGGCGCTGGGTGCAGCCCGCAGCGGGCCGGTGGTGGAGGGTGCGGTTGGTGGTGGTACCGGCATGATCTGCCATGAGTTCAAGGGCGGTATCGGCACTGCATCGCGGGTAGTGCCGGCCGGGCAGGGTGGCTGGACGGTGGGTGCTTTTGTCCAGGCCAACCATGGCCAGCGCCGCGACCTGCGGGTGGATGGTTACCCGGTCGGCAGGGTGTTGCATGACCTGCCTTCGCCATTCGACCTGCAGGACACCCCGGGCATGGGCTCGATCGTGGTGGTGCTGGCCACTGATGCCCCGTTGCTGCCGCACCAGTGCCAGCGCCTGGCGCAACGGGCGGCACTGGGGATTGCCCGCACGGGGGGCGGCACCGATGACTCCAGTGGTGATATCTTCCTGGCGTTTTCGACGGGTAATACGGGGCTTGCACCTGCCGATTACAACCGTCGCGACCTGCCTGTGACGGCGCAGGTGGCGATGGTCAACAACGACCATATTTCGCCGCTGTTCGCCGCTGCGGCCGAGGCGGTGGAAGAGGCGATTGTCAATGCGATCCTGGCGGGATGCCCGATGCAGACTGAGGACGGGCGCGAGGTGCCAGGCCTGAACGGGGAGCGCTTGCTGACTGCGCTCAGGCAAGTGGGCTGGCAGGCCCAGGATGCTTCCTTTAACGAGTGATCAGCATGATCTCTGTGGGAGCGGGCGCGTCGAGGCGTCGAACCGCCGCGAAGAGTCCAACGCGGTGCATGGCACCGGCTGCGCCGGTGTTCGCGGGCATGCCCGCTCCCACAGAGTCCTGCGATAACCTAAAGGTTGTGTGTACGCCAGGCGGGTTCGGACAAACGCTCGACAAAAAAATCGGCCAATGCCTGCACCTTGCGCGGCCGGCTGCGCGCCGAGGGCGTGACAAAAAACAACCCGCCCTGGGTCATGCTCCATTCGGGCAGAAGCCGTTCCAGGCGGCCATCGGCCAGGTATTCAGCGGCAATGAACTCCGGGAGCTCGGCAATCGCCAGACCCGCCAGCAACGGCGCCACCAGGGCATCGGAGTTGGTAACCCGTAGCGGCCCACGCGGTGTCACATCCTGCTCCGTGCCATCGTGGTGGGTAAAGCGCCACACCTGGCTGCGGGCGCGGTAGGCGTAGCTCATGCAGGCATGCTCGGCCAGATCGCGCGGATGTGCCGGGCGGCCATGCTCGGCAAGATACCCGGGTGCCGCCAGCAAATACTGGGTCACCGGGCAGATACGCCGCGCCACCAGTGAAGAGTCGGGCAGTGCGGCAATCCGCAGTGCGGCATCAAAGCCGTCGGCCACAAGGTCAACCGTCGAGTCGGACAAATGCAGGTCCAGCTCCAGCCCTGGGTAACGCGCCAGCAGTTCGGGCAGCAATGGCGCGACCCAGCGCAGGCCGAATGACATGGGTACCGCCAGCCGCACCAGGCCGCGCGGCTGTAGCGACAGCTCCAGCGCCTCGCTTTCCATTTCCTCGGCCTGGCGATAAAGCGCGCTGGCCTGTTCGACCATGCGCTGGCCGAACTCTGTTAGCGACAGCTGGCGCGAGGTGCGGTTGAACAAGCGCCCACCCAGGCGTTCTTCCAGGCGGGCGACTGCGCGTGAAACCGTGGGCACTGACACCCCCATGGCGCGTGATGCCGCTGCGTAGGAGCCTTCTTCAGCCACCTTGGCAAACATCGCCAACCCTTCGAAATCCGGGATTCTTGCCATTTCAATTCTGCAATGATGAGTTTCAAATGATTCTATTTTGAAAGTAAGCGCAAGTCGATACGCTTCTCCCCACAGCAACTCACCAACCTGACGGGAGAAACACCATGAGCAAGAAACTCGAAGGCAAGATTGCACTGGTCACTGG
Organism: Pseudomonas sp. NPDC008258; assembly: GCF_042956345.1. NCBI lineage: Bacteria > Pseudomonadati > Pseudomonadota > Gammaproteobacteria > Pseudomonadales > Pseudomonadaceae > Pseudomonas > Pseudomonas sp. NPDC008258. Next base: position 258,066 of record NZ_JBIBGE010000003.1, on the reverse strand, counting down.
CGGCACTACCGGCATCGGCCTGGCCACCGCCAAACGCTTTGCCGAAGAAGGCGCGCATGTTTACATCACCGGCCGCCGCCAGGCGGAGCTGGACAAGGCAGTGGCGCTGGTTGGCAACGCTACCGGGGTTGCGGTCGACTCCACTCGCCTGGACCAGCTGGACCAACTGTATGCCCGCATTGAACAGCAGCATGGGCGCCTGGACGTACTGTTTGCCAACGCTGGCGGCGGGTCGATGTTGCCGCTGGGCGACATTACCGAAGCGCACTATGACGATACCTTTGATCGTAATGTGAAAGGTGTGCTGTTCACCGTGCAAAAGGCACTACCACTGTTGGCGCGCAACGCTTCGGTCATCCTGACCGGCTCTACGGCAGGCAGCTCTGGCACCGCGGCGTTCAGTGTGTACTCCGCCTCCAAGGCCGCCGTACGCGCCTTGGCCCGCAGCTGGATTCTGGACCTCAAGGACCGCGGGGTTCGGGTCAATACCCTCAGCCCCGGCGCAACCCGTACGCCTGGCCTGGTCGACCTCGCAGGCCCGGATGCGCAGCAACAGCAGGGCCTGCTCGACTACCTGGCCGCGCAAGTGCCGCTGGGCCGGGTAGGGGAACCGTTGGAAATCGCCAACGCGGCGGTGTTCCTGGCCAGCGACGATGCCAGCTTCGTCAACGGTGCCGAGCTGTTCGTGGATGGCGGCCAGGCGCAGATCTGAGGGGTCGACCCAGGCGCGGAGGCGGCAGGTGCCGCCTTTCGCCGCTGGAGTACAGGTGTACTCCTTTCGAGAAGCGCTTGAACGCGGGGCATGATCAGTGCTCTCATCCCGCGCCTGCGCTTATTGGTATTGAACGATGAACCGCCCGCTGTTTGTTGCCATCGATGGCCCCAAAGGTACCGGCAAGACCACACTGCTGGAGGCTGTGACGCAAGCCCTGAGACTGGAAGGGTGCAAGGTGGTGCGCCTGTGCGAGAGAAACAACGACCCCTACCGCGGCGAAACCATGGTACTGGTCAACAGGCTCGCCCGAAGCCCATGCCAGCAGCTGGAATATCAGGTTTGCGAGCGTTTTGCCGAGAGCCGCGCCTGGATTTCCCGTACGGTACTGCCCAGGCAGCCCGCTGACAGCATCATCCTGATCGATCGCTGGTACCCCTCTGACGCGGCGTTTCGCCGTACCGTGCCGTTTGCGCAGATCCTGCAACTGAACCTTGAGCGCGGCGTGCAAGTGCCCGATTTGCATGTTGGCGTTGTCACTGCCCCTGAAACCTCATGGGCACGGGCTGCGGCGCGCAATCGTGGGCTGGGCAGTACGGTGATCCACACGCTGGATGAACAGGTTGCCAGCACCGACGCGTTCGAGCGAGCGGTTGCCGAGCATGGCTGGGTGCTGTGCCGCAATGAAGGCACTGTCGACCAGGCAACCCGGCAGGTAGTGGGCGAAATACTGGCAGTGCTGCGCAACGCGTAAGTTCGGCCGACAAGCCGATCTTGCTGTCAGTACTGGCTTTGAAAACCCGTATCGCCGCCGGCACGTACATGCTGTTGCGGATCTGCATGTACTGATCGAGGCGCTGTTTGATGGCGCGCAGGGCACGGTGGCAGCCATGCTGGAACGTTTTCATGGCGACTTCACGATGGTCACCCCAGGCGGTGCCCAGATCGGCCTTGACGACGTCGCATCGCTGTTTGCGCAACGCGCAGGCGCTGAGCCAGGTTTGAGCATTGAGCTCTGCGGGCTTGAAACGATTGCGCAGTGGCCAGAGGGGGCGGTGGTTCGCTACCGCGAGACGCACCATTTGGCCGGTCAACCCGCGAAGACGCGGGTCTCGACCGCTGTGTTCAGTGATGAAGGCGGGCGCCCCTTGTGGCGCCATCTGCAGGAAACCTGGGCAGCCTGAAACGCGCGCATGGTAATGCCAAAGCCGCTTCCCTTCCCGGAAGCGGCCCCATCCTACTTCGCGGTAAAACCGGCGAAGCGCTTGTTGAAGCCTGCCACACGGCCTTCGGCCTTGGCTTTACGCTCCTGACCGGTGTAGACCGGGTGCGAAGCGCTGGAAACGTCGAGCGTGACATAGGGGTAGCTGACACCATCGGTGTGCACGTGAGTCTTGTCGGTATCGATGGTCGAACCAATCAGCCAGAAGGCATTGGCAGCCACGTCGTGAAACAGGACGGGGCGGTAGTCGGGGTGAATGCCGGGTTTCATTTCGAGCTCCTTGGTGAATGTTATATAGTAACAAAATAAACGAAGTTGCGATTGATTTGCAACAACCTGGGGTTCATGCCTCGATCGACGAGTGATGTCCGGTGATCAGCCACTGATCATCGATCCGTTCAAAGGTGAACAGAAACCGCGCCGGTACCACGCGCTGTGCACCCTGGTCGCGATAGACGAAGGTGTAGAGCCCACCCACCACCACGGTGCCGAGCTTGCGGCTGACCCGCTTCTTGAACACCTGGATGTCACATACCAGGCCGTCATTGGCCAGGAAGTTGTCGAAGTAGTTGCGGCGGCTGTCGTTGCAGTCCCGTACCTGGTTGGACAGGGTGGGTACCAGGATGGCGTCTGGCGCATACAGCGCCAGCACCTGATCAACGTCACGTGTGGCCACCGTTGCCGCCCAGCGGTAGAGCGCGGCCTTGGCACCTGCCAGGCAGGCCAGTTCGGTATCGGCGTAGGGTTCAGCGAGGGTGGGGGAGACGGCGGTTGCGCTCATGTGGCTTACCTGAGGTTCAAGAGGATGAGTGGCAAGGTCATGCCAAGTACGATAACGTGTTATAACATAACACTATCGACACAGGTTTCGGATCATGTTTCTCAAGTGCAGGCAGCTGCTGGGCAGTAGACGCGGGGACGCCCGCCCATGAGCGCTATCCTTGTCAGGAATGCCCGCCTGGTGAATGAAGGCCAGGTGTTCGAGGCCGATGTCCTGGTTGCCCATGGGCGAATCGAAAAAATCGCCAGCAGCATCGAGGGCATGAATGCCCCCGTTGAAATCGATGCCCTAGGGCGGTGGCTGGTGCCCGGAATGATCGACGACCAGGTGCACTTTCGCGAACCCGGGGCCACGCACAAGGGCAGCATGGCCAGTGAGTCACGGGCCGCGGTCGCCGGTGGCATCACCAGCTTCATGGACATGCCCAATACCAACCCGGCGACCTTGACCCTGGCAGCCCTTGACGACAAGAAGGCCCGCGCCGCGGCGTCATCGGTGGCCAATTACGGCTTTCACTTTGGCGTGAGCAACGACAACCTCGAGACCATCGCCCGGCTGGACCCGCGGCAGATTGCCGGGGTAAAGGTATTCATGGGCGCCTCTACCGGGGACATGCTTGTCGACGACCCCAAGGTACTCGAGCGGCTTTTTTCCTGTGTGCCGACGGTATTGCTGGCGCACTGCGAGCACACGCCCTCCATCCTCGCCAACGAAGCTCGCTACCGAGAACAGTTCGGTGATTTCATCCCGCCGGCCATGCACCCGCTCATCCGCGACGCCAACGCCTGCTGGCGCTCGTCCAGCCTGGCCGTCGAGCTGGCAAACCGCTTCGGCACACGCCTGCATGTGCTGCACCTGACTACTGCCAAGGAGCTGCAACTGTTTGAGCCTGGTGCACTGGCCAACAAGCTGATCACCGCTGAGGTGTGCGCGCACCACCTGCTGTTCGATGACCGCGACTATGCAAGCCTTGGCAACCTCATCAAATGCAACCCGGCGATCAAGGCCCGCGCCGACCGCGACGCCTTGCGCCTGGCACTGCTGGAAGATCGCATCGATGTAATCGGCACCGATCATGCCCCGCATACCCTGGAAGAAAAAAAGCGCCCTTATGCCTTGGCACCTTCCGGCCTGCCACTGGTGCAGCATGCGCTGCCGGCGCTGTTCGAACTGGTCGAGCAGGGCCTGCTGCCGATCACCCAGCTGGTGCGTAAAACCAGCCATGCGGTCGCCGAATTGTTCGCGATTCAGGAGCGTGGTTACCTGCGCGAAGGCTATTGGGCGGACCTGGCCCTTATCGAACGCCTTGACGTGCCAAGGCCGGTCAGCCTGGACCCGGTGCTTGCCCACTGCCAGTGGACGCCCTTCCAGCACCATCGGCTGCGCCACCGCGTGGTGACCACGATTGTGTCCGGCCAGTTGGCCTGGCATGAGCATAGGCTGCACGAGCACTGCCAGGGTTTGCCACTGGCGTTCCATGCACAGCGGCGCTGAGCCTCAACCTGACAACGCGAGATGACTGCAATGACTGACCAGGAACTGCTCTGTATGCCGGAAGCGGCCTACATGGATGCCTCACAGCTGGGCTTTTTCCGCGACCTGCTGCTTTTGCAACGTACCGAGTTGCAAGCACGGATTTCCAGTGAGTTCGAGCTCATGCGCATTTTCGAGCCCAGCAGCGACCCTTCGGACCTGGGCACGGTCGAGGAGCATCGGCAATGGCAGCTGCGCCTGCTGGAGCGGGAGAAGAAGCTGCTGGACAAGATCGATGAAGCACTGGAGCGGATTGCCCGCGGTGAGTACGGGTGGTGCAAGGATACCGGCGAACCCATCGGGCTGAAGCGGTTGCTGCTGCGCCCGACGGCGACGTTGTGCATCGAAGCGAAAGAGCGTCAGGAGCGCCGGGAGCGGCATATTCGCGAAGGTTGAAGATTTTGAATAAGACAGTTGCTCCCACAGGTATGCTGTCAACTCGAAGCCAGCACAGTACCTGTGGGAGCGGGCGCGCCCGCGAATCAGGCGACACGGAGCCTGCAGGAGTCACGCACCCTGGCGGTCGATGTCGCGTCGCAACACCACCGAGGTAGTGATGTCATCCACCGATTCATGGCGTGCCACGTTGTCGCGCACCTGATTGAGGTCGTCGATGGTGCGGGTTTCGACTTCAACTACCAGGTCCAGTTGCCCGCTCACCGACGACACCCGCCGCACGCGCGCATCCGTTGCCAGTTGGTCAAGCAGCCCCATGGCCGGCGTGCGCTGCAACGTTACCAGCAGGATCGCGCGGATCACGTTGGCGTCTATTTCGCCAATATCGGCGCGGTAACCGCGAATGATCCCGCTGCGCTCAAGGCTGGCTACCCGCTCGGTGGTGGCGCTTCTGGACAGGCCGATGCGGCCGGCTAACGCCTTCAGCGCAATGCGCGCGTCCTTCGAAAGTACTTCAAGAATCTCACGATCTTTTGCGTCCAGGTCACGCATTGCACCACCTAATGAGCTCGCCGTCTTTATGCCGGCCTGAACCGGCATAATGCCTGTTGATCCCGACCGTATGCAGGGTGTCGGTTTCGGCAGTGCATGACAAGCTATTGAAAAAACAATTTGCTCGCTCGGAACGTGATGATATGACAGACCTTTCCCACCCGGCACCTCGGTTCTCGGCAAGTGATGCCGAGGGCCTTGCAAAAGACTTGTTCAATGTCACCGGCACGGCAACGCCCCTGGACGGAGAGCGTGACCGCAACTACCGCTTGCAGACCGGCGTGGATGCAGGCTGGATCCTGAAAATCGTCAATGCCAGTGAGCCCAGGGTAGAAAGCGAGTTCCAAACCGCGCTGCTCGGTCACCTGGCAGTGCATGGCGCCCACCTGGGCGTGCCGCACTTGCGGGCCAGTGTGGCTGGCGACTTTTTGCCGTCGGTGGCCGCTGCCTGCGGTGAAAACCACGCCGTGCGCCTGGTCAGCTGGTTGCCGGGCACTCCGCTGGCAGAGGCCAGGCGCAGCATGGCATTGATGGGCAACTTCGGCCGGGCGCTGGGTGAGCTGGACCGTGCCCTGCAGGGTTTCATGCACCCGGGCGCCGTGCGTGAACTGGACTGGGACCTGCGCCATGCGGCGCGCTCGCGTTCGCGGCTGCACTTCATCAACAGCGCCGAACGCCGGGCCATTGCCGAGCGCTTTATCACCCGCTTCGAACAGACGGTACAGCCCAGGCTGGCCTCGCTTCGGGCACAGGTGATCCACAACGATGCCAACGACTGGAACATCCTGGTCGATGCCGAAACCACCACCAATGTGACAGGCTTCATCGACTTCGGCGATGCCGTGCACACCGTGCTGATTGCCGAAGTGGCAATTGCCAGTGCGTACGCCATCCTCGACATGGACGACCCGATCGGCGCGGCGGCCGCGCTGGTTGCCGGTTTCCATGAGAAGTACCCGCTGCAGGCACAAGAGCTTGATGTGCTGTTCGACCTGATCGCCATGCGGCTGGTCATCAGCGTCACGTTCTCTGCTTCCCGGCAGGCGCAGACCGATGACAACCCCTACCTGGCAATCAGTGAGGCGCCTGCCTGGCGCCTGCTGGAGCAACTGGACTCGATGAACCCCCGGCTGGCTACCGGCATTTTGCGCAAGGCCTGTGGTTTCGACGCCATCGAAGGTGCCGGGGATATCCGCCGCTGGATTGCCGCCAACCAGAAAACCTTTGCCGACCTGGTGCGCCCGTCCGCAGCCATCCTGAACAAAGTGATCGCGCCGTTTGGCGACGCCAGCCACGAAATGACCATTGCCTCGGCCCAGCAGCGCCCTGCCGATGCAACCCGCTGGTGGGACGCGTTCTCTGCTGCGCACAACGTGCCGCTGGCCATCGGGCCATGGGGAGAGTTGCGCACCATCTATACCGACAGCGCCTTTGAATCGCGTTTCATCAAGGGGCAGCGGCGTACGCTGCACGTGGGGGTCGACCTGGTAATGCCAGCAGGCACGCCGTTGTACGCACCGGTCGCGGGTACCGTGAAAAGTGTCGAGGTAGAACCCGACCCGCTGGGTTACGGTGGCCTGGTGATGATCGAGCACGCCCCGCCAGGTTGCCCGCCATTCCTGACCCTGTGGGGGCACATGGCCCACGAGGCACTCGGCCGCCTGCGGGTGGGTGACCACCTCGAAGCCGGCGACCTGGTCGGCTACATGGGCGCAGACCACGAAAACGGTGGCTGGATTCCACACCTGCACCTGCAGATGACTACCGATACCCGGCTGGCCGCCAGCGAAGTGATTGGCGTGGGTGAGCCCGAGTACCGCGAAGTGTGGGCGGACCTGTTCCCGGATGCCTCGGCCCTGGCCGGTATCCCACCGGAAACCTACCAGCAGCAGGGCATGACCAAGGCGCAGATCATTGCCAGGCGCAAGGAGCTGCTGCTACCGAACCTGTCCATTTCCTACTCCGACCCGATAAAGTTCGTGCGCGGTGATGGCGTGTGGCTGATCGATAACTTCGGGCGGGCCTACCTGGACTGCTTCAACAACGTCTGCCACCTGGGCCATGGCCACCCCGACGTGGTCGAAGCCCTGACCCGCCAGGCGGCACTGCTCAACACCAACACCCGCTACCTGCACGACAACATCGTCGAGTACGCCGAGCGGCTGACCGGCACGCTGCCCGAGGGCCTTTGCGTAGCCTCGTTCGGCTGTTCGGGCAGCGAAGCCAACAGCCTGATGTTGCGCATGGCGCGCAACTACACCGGCAGTGACCAGGCAATCGTACTGGACTGGGCCTATCACGGCACCACGCAAGAACTGATCGACCTGAGCCCTTACAAGTACAAGCGCAAAGCCGGCAAGGGAAGGGCGGCGCACGTTTACGAGGCCGTGGTCCCGGAAAGCTACTACGCCCCCGAGCACTGGCCATTGGAGGAGCACGGCAAGCGCTTTGCCGAATCGGTGGCCGAGCAGCTGCAGGCCATGCGCAAGGCCGGCAAGCGCCCCGGGTTCTTCCTCGCAGAGTCGATCCCCAGCGTGGCGGGGCAGGTGTTCCTGCCCGAGCACTACCTCAAGGAGGTGTACGCCATGGTGCGTGCCGAGGGCGGGCTGTGCCTGGCCGATGAGGTGCAGGTCGGGTTTGGCCGTGTGGGTAGCCATTGGTGGGCGTTCGAGACGCAAGGCGTGGTGCCGGATGCGGTCACCATGGGCAAACCGATCGGCAACGGCCACCCGATGTCGGCGGTGGTGACCACGCGTGAGGTTGCCGATGCGTTCAACAACGGCATGGAGTACTTCAACACCTTTGCCGGCAACCCGGTGTCGTGCGCGGTGGGCCTGGCGGTACTCGATGCCATCGAGCGCGATCAGTTGAAGGCAAATGCCTTGTCCGTCGGCAACTACCTGCTTGAAGGTTTCCGTAGGCTTCAGCAGCAGTTCGAGGTGATTGGTGATGTGCGCGGGCTGGGCCTGTTCCTCGGTATCGTGCTGGTCACCGACCGCAAATCGAAGGCCCCGGCCACGGCCTTGGCCAGGCAGGTGGCGGATGGCGCCAGGGAGCGCGGCGTGTTGATCGGTACCGAAGGCCCGCATGACAACGTGTTGAAAATGCGTCCTTCGATGATCTTCAGCCGCGCCAATGCCGATTTCCTGTTGGAGGTGCTGAAGGACAGCTTTACTGCGGCACTGAAGTAACCGCTGCTGCTGCCTGAACGGGCCTCATCGCCGGCAAGCCAGCTCCCACATGGACCGCGTTGGCCTCAAGAGCCATACAGTACTTGTGGGAGATTGCCCAGCCCATTGGGCTGCGCTGTCGCGCAGAGAACTGATGCCGGGCACACCGCGTACCTGTGGGAGCGGGCGAGCCCGCGAACACCGGCGCAGCCGGTGCCATGCACCGCGTTGGATTCTTCGCGGGCACGCCCGCTCCCACAGGGTCCCTGCTAAATCAGTAAGTGATGCGCAGTTCTATGGGAGCTGGCTTGCCGGCGATGGCCTGCGCAGCGGGCCCGTACTACCAAATGGTCATCACAAGGCCTTCTGCCGGTCAATATCACGCCGCAACACCACTGCAGTAGTGATGTCGTCCACCGAATCATGGCACGCCACCCCATCACGCACCCGGTTCAAATCATCAATTGTCCGCGCTTCAACCTCGATCACCAGGTCCAGTTGCCCGCTGACCGACGAAACCCTTTTCACCTGGGCGTTCTGCGCCAGCAGGTCCAGCAGCCCGAGCGCCGGTGTGCGCTTGAGTGATACCAGGATGATCGCCCGTATGACATTGGCATCGATCTCACCAATATCGGCACGGTATCCCCGAATCACCCCGCTGCGCTCAAGATTTAACACCCGCTCGCTGGTGGCACTTCTGGACAGGCCGATTCTTGCTGCAAGTGCCTTGAGCGCGACACGTGCTTCCTTGGAAAGTATCTCGAGAATTTCCCGATCCTTGACGTCTAGTTCGCGCAATGCTGACACTCCTGGCCGATCACCGGTAAAGGGCCGGCCAGCCCCGCACAGTGCAGGTGCAAACCAGCTGAATACTTGCTACTTGGTAGTGCATGGCAAGACACTACTTGAGTTTTTGCAAGGCACGAAGTAGCACCGACATTATGTCGGTCGGTTCCGGCAATGTGCCCGTCGAACACGCACATTGCAGGGTGCTTTCAAGGTTTCAGTATGCAAAGCTTTCGTTGAAGGTTGGGGCCTTGGCGCCCAGGACAATAAGAAATACAAACTTCCAAGGAGTGCCTCGATGCTGGCAAGAAAAACCAGAATGCTATTGGCTTCCACCGCTGTAGCGGCGGTTGCACTGTTCGCCCATGGTGCAGTGCAAGCCGATGACCTGCAGGCCATTCAAGAGTCGAAGGTACTGCGCGTGGCAATGAGCGGGCAGTATTCCCCGTTCAGCTTCGCCAATGAAAAAAATGAAATTGTCGGTTTCGACGCCTCCATAGGCGAGGCACTTGCCCAACGCCTGGGCGTAAAGATCAAGATCATCACTACACCGTTCGACGGCATTATCGCCGGGCTGCTGGCCAAGAAGTACGACGCTGTGATTGCCTCGATGACCATCACCCCCGAACGCCTGAAAGCGGTTGACTTTGTCGGGCCTTATTACCATGCCGGCCGTACCATCGGCGTAAAGGACGATTCGCCGATCAAGGGGCTGGAAGACCTCAAGGATGTCACGGTTGGCGTCACCCTGGGCGACTCGCATGACAAATGGGCACGCGCGCGCGGCAACTTGAAAGTGCGCACTTACAAGGGCTTGCCGGAAATGCTGGTGGACCTTGATGCCGGGCGCATCGATGCAGTGGTCATGGACAGCATACCGGTCATGGTTGCCGTGAAAGAGACTGGGCAGAAAGTGCGGATTATCAGTTTGCCAGACGATCAGGGCGGTCGCGAGGGCCTGGGCATTGCCATCCGTAGAAACAACCCGGAACTCAAGGCCCAGTTGCAGAAGGCGCTGGACGACATCCTCGCCGATGGCACTTACAAAGAAATCTCGATGAAATGGGTGGGTAGCGATATTCGCTGATATCTACCTGTAATGGCCCGACCGTTGGGTTGGGCCGGGGTGGCAGATTTTGTGAGTGGCTTTTATGGACTTGTCTTTAATCCATCGTACCTACCCGTTTTTCTTCGAGGCCGCCTGGGTCACGGTGCAGATCTCGTTGCTGTCCTTGGCGCTTGGCCTGGTCTTGGCAATCCTCCTGGTTGCACTCAGGTTATCGCCAGTGGCGGTCTTGCGTTGGGTCGCCAAACTCTATGTCAGCGTCTTTCGCGGCACACCCTGCCTGGTGCAGTTGTTCATCATCTATTTTGGTGGCCCACAAATAGGAATTGAACTGGAGCCATTTTCTGCGGCGGTAATCGGTTTGGGCATGAATATCGCGGCGTATATGTCTGAATCCATTCGTGGCGCTATCAATAACGTCGACCCTGGCCAAGTTGAAGGTGCCCGTTCGATTGGCTTCAGCCGCAGCCAGACTTTGCTGTACATCATCATTCCCCAGGCATTGAAACTCATGATCAGGCCGTTGGGCGTCAATGCCATTGGTTTGATAAAAGGCTCAGCCCTGGTATCGGCCATCTCCGTGGTTGAGCTGACCTACACCGCGCAACGCTTTATCAGTTCGACCTACAAGCCGTTCGAGATCTTCATGGTGTCGGCGCTGCTTTATATCGTCATGGTCTATTCGGTCAAGTACCTGGTCGAGGTACTGGACCGGCGCTACGCGACCAAGTAAGGGCTTGCCAATGGATGGATTAAACCTGAGTGTCATCACGCCTTACACTGAAATGCTGGCGACCGGGCTGTGGTGGACGGTGGTCATGTTTGTTTGCTCCAGCGTCATCAGCCTGGTCGTGGGCGTGCTGTTTGCCCTGACTGACCTGTATGCACCCAGGGGCATGGCATTGCCCGTGCGCTTCGTTACCTGGCTGTTGATGGGCACGCCGCTGTTGCTGCAGCTGTACCTGATCTATTACGGCCTGGTGCAGGTGGGTATCGATATTCCGGCCCTGGCTGCGGGTATTATCGGGTTAAGCCTGCATTTCGCGGTGTACAACGCCGACGTGATCAAGTCCGGGATCGAAGCGGTCGACCCTGGCCAGATAGAAGGCGCGCGCTCGATTGGCCTGAGCCGGGCCATGACCCAGCGCTACATCATTGTGCCGCAGGCACTGAGAAAGACCATTGCGCCGTTGGGCAACAACCTCATCGTCTTGCTGAAGGACACGTCGCTGGTATCGATCATCGGTATTGCCGAACTCGTCTATAGCGCCCAACTGGCGGTCAGCGAAACATACAGCCCGTTCGAGTTCTACATTGCCGTTGCGGTGATCTACTACGTGGCCAACCTGGTGCTTGAGGCAGGGCTGCATCTTATTGAAGCAAAGGTCGAGATGTCACGATGAACAACAACGCTATGGTAGTAGTGAAGGGCGCCCGTAAAGCCTATGGTTCGCTCGAGGTACTCAAGGGTATCGACCTGTCGGTGTCGCGTGGGCAGATCTTCGCCATCATCGGCCCCAGCGGCTCGGGCAAAAGCACCCTGCTGCGCTCGATCAATCATCTGGAAGTGCTTAATGGCGGTGAAGTCTGGCTTGATGGCGACCAGGTCAACCGGCCCTTGCATGGCCGTGCTTTCGAGCAGCATATCAACCGGGTGCGCCAGCAGATGGGCATGGTGTTCCAGCATTTCAACCTGTTCCCGCACCTCACCGTCTGTGAAAACATCGCGATAGGGCCGACCAAGCTCAAAGGTTATTCGAAAAGTGCGGCCAGGGAGCTGGCCCTGGAATACCTGCAAAAGGTCGGATTGGGTAACAAGATCGACGAGTACCCGTCGCGCTTGTCTGGCGGGCAGAAGCAGCGCGTTGCGATTGCCCGGGCACTGGCCATGCAACCCAAGGTCATGCTGTTTGATGAAGCAACCTCGGCGCTGGACCCTGAGCTGGTCGAAGAAGTGAACCTGGTCATGAAGCAATTGGCCGCCGAGCACATGACCATGCTGATCGTCACCCACGAGATGCGTTTTGCCGGCGAGGTGGCCGACCAGATCGTGTTCATGGATGGTGGGGTGGTGGTAGAGCAGGGTGCACCGAGTGAAATACTGAGCAATCCCGTACAGGAGCGCACCCGGGCATTTTTGAAGAAGCACCTGCACGACCGCTGATCTGCAGGCAATACCAACAAGCCGCAGCCCTTCGTTGAAAGGGCTGCGGCTTTGTTTTTCAGGTGCCCAGGCTGTCAGCCCTGCACAGCTACCACGGACATTTCCACCAGCAGGCTTGGCTTGAACATGGCCGCTTCGACGCAGGCACGTGCAGGGGCATGACCTTCTGCCACCCAGGCCTCCCAGACTTCGTTGAGCCCGGCGAAATCGTTGATGATGTCCTTGAGGTAGATGGTCACCGAAAGGATCTTCGACTTGTCGCTGCCGGCTTCAGCCAGCAGTGCATCGATGTTGGCCAGGGTTTCGGCGGTTTGCGTGCGGATATCGGCTTCGTGGTTGTTGGCCAGCTGGCCGGCCAGATAAACCACACCGTTGTGGATCACGGTGTTGCTCAGGCGCTTGTTGCTGTGCAGACGCTGAATAGCCATGGTTGCGGGTTACCTTGTGGTTGTTGTGGTAATGAGTGCGAAGCCCGAAAGTGTATCGAGGGATGGCTAGTTGAATTAGCTGAATGAGCAGCGACTTTTGGCTATTAATGCTGGCGAAACAACGTGTTGCGTGAGGCCCCGGGCGCTGTATTCCGTGATGGGGAGTGATCGTGGTGGCACCTTACTGACCGCCACCTCGTTGAGCGTACTCGCGGTACGCCGATTTCAGAATCTGGGGCAGGCGAGGCAACTCACGCCGTATTTCGTCCAGAGCATCAGTACTTCGAATCCACCCCATTAGCCACGCGATCAATAGAGGGCGAGTTGTTGGGCAAGGCCCAACCTGCTGCTCAAGCTCGTCGGCTATGTGTGCAAGCAGTTCAAAGTGCGCGTCCAGCTCTGCAATCTGGTTTGCCATTGCATTCAACCTCTTTCAATTACGCACGAGCGTTGGCGCTGCCGCTTTCTCTTTTCCCATGCCCGCGTGGTCAATCTGGTCAACAATGTCGCGGCTGCGTCCAGTTATAGCGTGAAGGTTTCGACTTCGAAAGGCGATCGCGGTTCAGTGGGCGGCTCAGGCTCGGGGCTTCAAGTACTATTTGCGAACCGCTCTGGCAGAATGCTCAGAAATCCATTTGCTAAAGGAAGGCATCATGCTCACCGCGTCGGAGCTGTGGTCTATGGTCACTGGCGCACCCCAGGATCTGGCATCCTGGTCTCGCTTCGTAGCGCTGACTGAATTTGCTTGGCAGGATCAAGCTTTGGTTTCAGATGCTGCCGAGTGGCAGGTTCTGTGGTTTGAGATGGAAATCGTTAATGCCCTCGCGTTAGCCGAGTGGGAGGAGGCCGGGTCTCCTCGTGATTGGCTCTTGCAGTGGAACGCTAGGTACCAATCGGACGCGCAGACGCTGGCTTCCAGTCTTCGGCGGTTGATTGTGAGGCTTGGAGGTGTCTAAGGAACCCGGGGCGATTCACGATAAGCAGCTTTCCCGAAAGAAAACCATTGATGGCTTCGAGCATGGCGCAACCTCATTGTTATTTTTACTGGGGTAGTGCGAGCTTCACGCGGCCGACTCAGCCGCGTGGTAAAGATAGGATCAGCTCAGGCGCGGTCTTGCAAAGCCTTGATGTGCTTCCACATCAAGGCGGGATTCGAATACATCGGGAAGTGACCGCAATCAGGGATGCACGCCAGTTCCACGCCTTGTGCAGCGATATGGCCGAGGTAGGAGAGGTGTGAGTTGGTTACCCCATACATGTATTGGCGCGGGAAGGGTAGAGCGAGGAACTTTTCCATCAACTGAGCATTGTCGGACAAGTCCACCATCGATTCGAAAATGCCACGCACCGCGGCGGTCCGTACTTTATGCGCGAGGCTGGCGGCATAGAGTGCACTTGCAGGATCCGAAGCCAGCCGGGTGCGATTGATAAAATCACGGAAGAAGCCCGCGTCGTCATCACGATCATGATCGTGGATCTGTCGGCTGAGGAAGCAATCTTCAGGTGCAATGTTGCCTTCAATATCAACAAAACTCTGAATGCGATCAGGCGCTTCATGAGCCAATACCAAGCCGGTCAGTCCCCCCATGGAATGGCCTACCAGGTGGAACCTGTCGATTTCGAAGTGTTTGAGCACGGCGTGGGCGGTTTTCACCAGGAATGGGATGTTGATGCGCGAGAGGTCGGCGCACTCCGTTTCACCGCAGCCTGGCGCATCGTAGGCTATGAAGGGGTGTCCTTCGAAAGACGCTTGCAGCGTGATATCGGCATAGTCCTCTTTGGTGGAACCGAAACCGTGGAGGAACAGGATGGGCGTTTTCGGCCCGCTGCGGTGTATCACCGCCAGATCGAGCTGCACACCCTCGATGTTCAGTGGGACTTTCTCGTACGTGAAGCGAGCTGCATGGGACACGGATGGAAACTCCTATAACAGAGCCCCCAATGTTGAACGCGCCAAATGATTTGTAAAATACGAAGCCACGAACCCTGTGATACGCCCGGCCTATGACAGCAAATCTTGCCTTGCATGGTCGATCATTGCCTCCACCAATGGGTTCTTGTGCTCGCCATGCCAGGCCACGGCTGTGATCACCACTTTTACTTCGGGGTGCAAAGGGCGTATGACGACGTTCTCCGGCGCAAGTTTATCCATGGACGTCGGCACCAATGCGATGCCCTGACCGCAACTGACAAAGGCGACTTGTGACGATACGGACCGCACCTGGTGGACGATGCGCGGAGCGAAGCCGCTGGCTTTGCACTGCCCAACCAGGTAGTCGAAGTACACAGGGCTCACGTCCCGTGAAGCCATGACCAGGGTTTCGTCCGCGAGAGATTGCAGGGAGATCGAATCCTTGGCAGCCAAAGGGTGGTCTTTGGGAAGCGCGACAGCCAGCCTGTCTTCGGACAACGGCAAGGATTGAATATGTCGACCGAGATTCCCTTCCAGGCGTGCGAAAGCAATGTCGATATCACCTGCCTCCAGCGCGGGTATGGCTTCTGCACTATCGATCTCTCGAACCGATACCGTGATCAACGGATGGTTCTGCTTGAAACGCTCGATCAATGGGGGGAGCACGTCGATCATGGCCGAGGTAATCGCGCCGATGGTCACCACGCCGGCATGGCCTGCGACGGCTTCGTGAACCGCCAACTCGAGTCGCTCCAGTTGATCAGCGAATTTCCGGACCGCAGGAAGAATCGCGGCGCCGGCGGCAGTCAGCTGTGCACCGCGGCGCGAACGGGTAAACAGTTGAACGCGAAGGGACTGTTCGAGCGCCTGGATCTGCTCGGTCAACGGCGGTTGCGACATACCCAGCCGCTTGGCCGCACGACTGAAATTCTGGTCTTCTGCCACAGCCAGGAACAGCCACAGGTGGCGTATCAAGCGAAAGTTGATCACGGTGCTTTTCCATAGGTTTTGGATATAACAAGCTTAGCTTCTTCGTAATATACGTATCAAACCTCGGCGCCGATACTCAAGCCTCACCAACAAGAGGCCTGCAACAGATGAGCTTGAAAGCCCCGCTTGAACGCCTGGCTGCGCTCGATACCAACACAGTGTCGGACGCGCTGGACTTCCTCGAACTGCCTGGCGCCACTAACGGCCTGATGCCGCTGTGGAACTGCCCCAAAATTGTCGGCCGGGCCAGCACCGTGCAATTGGGGCCCAAGCAGGACGTGGCGCCCACGGTTCACCTTATTAGCCCGGTCGTAGAACAAGTCACCACCGATGACCGCGTGCTGGTGATCGCAGGTGGCGTGGACGGTATCTCCAGCTGGGGCGACATCCTGGCCAACGCGGCCCAGCGCAAAGGCATCCGCGGGTCGATCATTGATGGCTTCAGCCGCGACATCCGCGGCAGCGGGGATATCGGTTACCCGGTCTTCGGGCGGGGCGTGACCATGATCAGTGCGCGCAACAGGCTCATTCAGCTCGACGCGGCCGTCAAAGTTCGCATGGCGGGTGTTGAAGTTGATGAGGGCGACTATGTGATCGCCGATGAATGCGGCACCGTTTTCGTACCGGCCAATGCCATCGAGAAAGTGCTGAATCTGGCCGAGCGTATTGACCGGAGACAAGCCGGCATGGTCGACGCTGTACGCGCCGGTCGCTCGGTGGAAGAAGTCATGCACGACACGCAATTCGAAGCCATCAAGGTGGAGCACTGATATGAGCCTTTCTGATAAAGACCTGGTTGCCTTGTTCGAAGGCCTGGATACCCCGGGTGTGTCCGACGCGATGGATAAACTGGGCCTTCCAGGCCAGGCCTTCGGTATCGCGGCATTGGCCAACTACAGCCAGGTCGTGGTCGGCCCTGCCTTCACGGTTCAGTACGTCAGTGCGAGCACACCGCCCGGCACAGTCGGAGACTTCATTGATGAGGTAGCACCAGGCGACGTGGTGGTCATCGCCAATGACGGCCGTACCGATTGCACGGTGTGGGGCGACATCATGACCCAGTACGCACTGGCCCGGGGTATTGCCGGCACGGTCATTGACGGTGTCTGCCGCGATGTGAACAAGGCGCTGGGCGAAGGTTACCCGCTGTTCAGCAAAGGCCGGTTCATGCGTACCGGCAAGGACCGCGTGGAAGTCGTGGCTGTAAACCAGCCTGTGTCGGTTGGCCAAGCTCGGGTTTGCGCCCGCGACATCGTTGTCGCTGACGCCAACGGTGTCGTCATCGTCCCGCGCAATCGTGCGCAGGAGGTCGCTGAAACGGCACGTCGTATCGAACATGTCGAAGCACAGATTCGCGAACAGATCGCCACTGGCAAGCGCCTCAAAGAAGCTCGAGCCACCCTCGGTTACCACTCCCTGCAGAGCAAACAGCCATGAGCCTTCCACACGATTATCAGAACATTGTAAAGGTCCTCGGCAGCTCCACCCTCTATGAGGCCTCCGGGCTGCCGTCTGCAGTCGACCGCGAGATTCGCGCTGTCTGGAAGGGCGCCTTCATTGCCGCACCCGCTTACCCGCTGCAGTGTTCGCCTGGTGACAACCTGGGCCTGCACCTGGCCGTGGCCAAAGCACCGCGCGGTAGCGTGCTGATCTGTGATTGCGCCGACTTCATTGCTGGCTACTGGGGTGAGGTGCTCACGGTTGCGGCACAAGCCGCAGGCATTGTTGGTTTGGTAATCAATGGCGGCGTACGCGACATCGCCGCGCTTGAAGCGCATGGCTTCCCGGTGTTTGCGCGGGGTATCTCGGTTAAAGGCACCGTCAAGGCGACTACGCCTTCAGTAGGTAAACCGTTCGACTTCAGCGGCGCACAAGTCAGCGCCGGCGATCTGGTTGTCGCTGACGAAGACGGTGTGATCATAATCCCGGCGGATGCAGTCGAGCGCACGTTACGCGAAGGCCAGAAACGTGCGGACAAAGAAGCAGCGTTCATGGCCAAGCTGCGCGAGGGTCACACCACCATGGACCTGATGGGCCTTACTCACCCGGAGGAACACGTGTGAGCCTGGAAACGCTGAACCGTCGCCTGGAGGCTGCCAAGCCTTCGGCAACCTACAAGATCATCGACCGCGTGGCTGCGCGACGCGCAGAAGGGGCGAAGATCATTTCGCTTTGCGCGGGTGAGCCTGACTTCGATACGCCGGAGCACATCCGTACCGCAGCCATCAGTGCAATCAACAATGGCCACACTCGCTACACCCAGGTGGCCGGCCTTCGTGCATTGCGGGAAGCCATCGCGCGCAAATACCAGCGTGAAAATGGTCTCGACGTCAGCTGGCAGGACACGCTGGTTTGTAGCGGCGGCAAGCAAGTCATCTTCAATGCCCTGGCTGCAACCCTCAACGAAGGCGACGAAGTTGTGATCCCCGCGCCGTACTGGGTCAGCTATCCAGAAATGGTTGAGCTGTGTGGTGGCGAGTCGCGCATTGTCGCTTGCGGCGCCGAATCGAGCTTCAAGCTGACCCCGCAAGCACTGGCCGAAGCCATCGGCCCGAACACCCGCTGGCTGATCCTGAATTCGCCGTCCAACCCCACGGGCGCCGTGTACGACCGTGACGAACTGCAAGCGCTGGCCGAGGTGTTGCTGGCCCATCCGCAGGTGCTGATTCTGGCTGACGACATCTATGAGCACCTGATATTCGACGGCCGTGACTTCCTCACGCTTGCCCAGGTTGAACCACGTCTGGCTGATCGGACGTTGACCATGAACGGGGTGTCGAAGGCCTATGCCATGACGGGTTGGCGGATCGGGTTTGCAACCGGTCCGCGCTGGCTGCTCCAGGCGATGGAGAAGCTTCAGGGGCAGCAGACTTCAGGCGCTTGTTCTATCTCGCAGCACGCAGCAATTGCTGCCCTTGACGGCCCGAAAGCCTTCATTGCCCATAGCCGCGAAGTCTTCCAGCGGCGTCGCGATTTCATGGTCGAGTTGCTCAACCAGGCGCCGGGCATCAGCTGCGAAATTCCAGGTGGGGCTTTCTACGCTTTCGCCGACTGTTCAGGGTTGATCGGCAAACGTTCTCCCGCTGGTTGTGAGTTGGTCAATGATGAGGCAGTGGCCCTGGCCTTGCTTGAGGAGGCCAACGTTGCAGTCGTTCAGGGCAGTGCTTTTGGTCTTTCTGGCTACCTGCGCATTGCTTACGCGCTCGATGATGACTCGCTGCGTGCGGCGTGCCAGGCCATCCACCGCTTCTGCGAGGACGCACGATAGCTGGATAGCTCGCAGCGGTTTTTAAAAGGCTGCCTGAGCCGGGTTGCAGAAGAAGTCTGTCGCTATGTGCAGGGCAAACGACCCGAAACCCCGGCTTGGACGGCCATGCCTGCCAGGCATAGCTGTTAGACCTGTAGCGCCTCTTCCCCCAAAACGACGCTATGCAAAGCTGTACCCGAGTTGGCAAAACAATAACAACAAGGGTAAGCAATCATGAATGCAGACATGAGCACGGCACG
The DNA here is from genome assembly GCF_042956345.1 of Pseudomonas sp. NPDC008258. Taxonomy (NCBI): domain Bacteria; kingdom Pseudomonadati; phylum Pseudomonadota; class Gammaproteobacteria; order Pseudomonadales; family Pseudomonadaceae; genus Pseudomonas; species Pseudomonas sp. NPDC008258. Next base: position 238,847 of record NZ_JBIBGE010000003.1, on the reverse strand, counting down.
TCCGTTGACGCGCAAAGAGCGCACCACCGCAATTGTGGGTGTGTGTTCCGGCAACCTGGTGGAATGGTACGACTTCTTCATCTACGCCTACACGTCGATCTACTTCGCATCACTGTTCTTCCCCGCTGGCGACCAGACCAGCCAACTGCTGGCCACGGCCGGTATCTTTGCTGTCGGCTTCTTCATGCGCCCGCTGGGCGGCTGGATTTTCGGCTATATCGCCGATACCCGTGGGCGCAAGATCTCGATGATCATCTCGGTGTTCATGATGTGCGGTGGCTCGTTGATGATCGCGGTGATGCCCACTTATGCCACGGTGGGTGTCGCAGCGCCGGTTCTGCTGGTGATCGCACGGCTGATGCAAGGGTTGTCGGTAGGCGCCGAGTACGGCACCGGCGCCACCTACATCAGTGAGGTATCCCGCGCCGGGCGGCGATCGTTCTACGGCTCGTTCCAGTACATGACGATCATTGCCGGGCAACTGCTGGCGCTGCTGACGGTTGCGGTGCTGCAAATGGTGCTGTCGGAGCAGGACCTCAAGGCCTGGGGCTGGCGGGTACCGTTCCTGATTGGCGCGCTGGCTTCGATCGTGGTGGTGATCCTGCGCCGTACCATGCGCGAGACAGCCACTGAAGAAGGCATGAAGAGCAAGGAATCCGGCTCGCTCCGGGGCCTGATGCAACATCGTCGTGCGGTGCTGCTCACTTTCACCATCACCATTGGCTGCTCGCTGTACTTCTATACCTTTACCGCTTACATGCAGAAGTTCCTGGTAGTGAGTGTCGGCATCCCGGCACCCACGGTGAGCATCATCATGGCGTGTGCACTGGTGGTCTTCATGCTGGCGCAACCGCTGTTCGGCATGCTCGCCGACAAAATCGGCGTGCGCCGCAACATGATCCTGTTCGGCGTGTTGTCCACCTTCCTGGTCATCCCGTTGCTGTCCGCGATCAAGACCGTGCAGGACCCGCTCGCAGCCTTTGGGCTGGTGCTCGCCGGGCTGCTGATTGCAGCCTTCTATACACCGGTCACCGGTGTGCTCAAGGCCGACTTCTATCCGCCGACCGTGCGCGCACTGGGCGTGGGCCTGCCTTACGCCGTTGGGGCCGCGATGTTCGGCGGTTCGGCCGAGTATGTGGCGCTGTCCTTCCGCTCTGTGGGAATGGAGCAGTACTTCTACCTATACGTGGCGGTCATCGGCGCCATCACCCTGGTGTCGGCCCTGCTGATGCCAGACCTTGGCAAACACGGTTATCTCGATGGCGACGGCAAGGTCGAAGAGAACATCGGCGTTCGCAAGTTCATGGGGCGCAAATCCCTGCCTACCCACCCCAGCCATTGAGGCACGGCGAGCATGACTACTGAAAGGAAGAAGATCGTGCGTTTCGACGTCTGGTATCACCCGGTGATGGCCCGGATCTTCGAAGCATCGCCCGATGTCGTGCTGCAAACCGTCGCCCGTGACCAGCCGCCTGCCGTCATCCTGCAGGCGCTGCGCAACTGCCAGGTGTACCAGGTGCCCTCGGCGCGGGACGAGCTCCCGAGTCAGTGGTGTGTCACCGAGGCGCTGCTCCGCCAGTTGCCTGACCTGCTGTGTGTCTCGACCAATGGTGCAGGCTTCGACACAGTGGATGTCGAGGCCTGCACCCGGGCCGGTGTCCTGGTCGTGAACCAATCGGGCGCCAACGCCCAATCGGTGGCCGAGGCCACGGTGGGGTTGATGCTAGATTGCGCCCGGCGGATCAGTGAATCGGACCGGCGCCTGCGCCGGGATCGCGGGTTTTCTCGCGAAGACCTGATGGGTAGCGAATTGTGCGGCAAAAGCTTGGGCCTGATCGGTATCGGTGAGATTGGTACACGTGTCGCACGTATAGCCCAGGCCCTGGGCATGCAGGTGCTGGCCCATGATCCCCTGCTGAGCGCGGAACAGATCGGTCAACGGGGCGCTACCGGTTGCACGTTGCAAAGCCTGTTGCATTGCAGTGATGTAGTCTCGCTGCATTGCCCGCGCCAGGCTTCGACCTTGAACCTCATGAACGCGTCGGCTTTCGCGGCGATGCGCAAAGGGGCTGTATTCATCAATACCGCACGTGGCGGCGTGCATGACGAGGCCGCTCTCCATGGCGCGTTGGCCTGTGGCCATCTTGGCGCTGCGGGCATCGACGTTTGGGAGCAGGAGCCACCTGCGTTGGATCACCCTCTGCTTGGCCTTGAAAACGTGGTCGGCCTTTACCACACCGCAGGCGTTACGCGCGAGGCCCGCGAGCGCATGGGCGCGTGGGCGGCCGAGCAGATTCTGCAGGTGCTGCGCGGCGAGCCGGGGCCACGGATGGTCAATCCGCAGGCATTTGACGCGTTCCGGCAACGGTTGCAGGCCAGGGACCATCGCGCTACCTAGCACCGTTTGCAGCGTGCTCTGGCGGGTGCTGTTCCGCCAGAGCTCTGGTCATTGTTCGGGCTGCAGCGAGGCATTGCATACCCGCAAGATGTGCTGCTCGATCCACCTTTCATCGAAGGCCGCATTGCCAACCCGCAGGCTGTTGGCGCTCTCGATGATCGCCAGGACAGCAGCGGCAGCCCGGGCTGGGTCGCTCACGCGGAACCGACCGATAGCACAACCCCGGTCGATAATCTGGCGGAGTGGCTCGGCCAGTTGCCCCATTGCCCGCTCCAGCCAGAGCCGGTGGCGGTCGTCCAGGTGCCTGGTTTCGTGACGAAGGACCATCTCCTCCTGGGGAAGGGCCACTTGCCGCGCCAGTGCAAACCGCACATAACCTTGCAGATCTTCAGGTTGGGCGGCGTTTTCCCAGGCCTGCTTGCGGCGTTCGATGATGTCGAGCAGCACAGTCCTGTTTGCAATCGACGTGGTGGTAAAGGCTGCCTGGGAGAATGCCGACGCGCAGGGCCAGCTTTCTCATGGTCATGGCGGTATAGCCAATCTCGACCATCAGTTCGGTCGCAGCCTGGGTCAGGGAGGAGGGGCAGGGACGGGCGGCTTCAAGCATAGGCCGGCAACCTCGAAAGTGCGCGCAGCACCCGGCAGAGCAGGCGTTTACAGTGTCGCCGGGGCCGGTGGGTGCCAGTGAGCAGATACATGGGGCACCTCTCTGGGTAGGTGCCCCCGGTACCGCGCACCGCTGCGCGTCAGAACAGAGGTGGCGTGCGGTGCCGGGAGCGATAACGAGGGGCTTCAGCCGGCCTGGAGCAGCATGGCCCGGGCGCGAAGGATCACGGGGGCGTCGACCATCTGGCCATCGAGGGTGAACACGCCGGCGCCGGTTTCAGCGTGTTCAACTACCCGCTGCGCCCAGTCCAGCTCGGCAGCCGAGGGCTTGAGCGCGGCGTGAATCACGTTGACCTGGCCTGGATGGATGCACAGAGCGCCGGCAAAGCCCATATCCCGGGCGAAACGCACCTGGCGCTGAAGTCCGTCGGTGTCCTGAATGGCAGGGAACACGCCGTCCAGCGGCGCGGCAAGCCCGGCGACACGGCTGTGCAGCAGCACCGCATAGCGGGCATGGTCCAGTACCTGCCCGGCAGCGGAACTGCCGGTGTTCAGCCCGAGGTCCAGCCCCAGGTCCAGGCTGCCGAACGACAGCCGGTCGACGCCTGTTGCTGCCGCCAGGAGGGGCAGGGCGGCCAGCCCCTTGGCACTCTCAATGATCGGCCACACCGCTTTGCCGGTGGCATGGGCACGTTCGATCTGGCCGACGGTTTCCGCCTTGGGCAGCAGGATGCCAACCACTCCAGCGTGGCGCTGACACAGCGCCAGGTCTGCCTCATGGGCCCAGTGGCCGGGCGCGTTGACGCGCACAAGCACTCGGGCCTGGGGCTGATCGCTCAGAAACTGCTCGAGGTTGTCGCGCGCCTGTTCCTTCAGCGCCTCTTCAACGGCATCCTCAAGGTCAACGATGACTCGATCTGCGCCACTGGCCAAGGCCTTTGGTATGCGCTCTGGGCGGGTAGCCGGCACGAACAGCGCGCTGCGTACGGTTTCGGCGCTCATGGGCGTACCTCCTGGGCGAATTCGATTTCGCCAACCTGCGCCTGGCCAGCCTGATTACCCGCCCAGACCTGCGCCTTGCCGTCGCCGGTCAACCGCCCGCCGACCTGGAAGGCATCCGGGCAGATCAGCGGGCGCACACCACGATAGCTGAAGCGGCGCACGCTGAGTTGCGGGTTGGCGCGCACGAATGCGCGCAGGTTCAGGGTGGCGATCAGCGGGCCGTGGACCACCAGCCCCGGGTAGCCTTCGGTTTCGGTGACGTATGGCCAGTCGTAGTGGATGCGATGGCCGTTGAAGGTCACCGCCGAGTAGCGAAAAAGCAGCGTCGGGTCGGGCTGCACGCTTTCGTTCCAATCGCCGTGGGGCATCGGCTCGGTGCCGCCCAGCTTGGGTGGCGAAGGCTCCCGATAGACGATGTCCTGCTCTTCGATCAGTGCCTGCTGCCCGTCCTGCACATACTCATGCTGCACGGTGACGAACATCAGTGAGCCAGTGCGCCCGTGCTTTTCCTCGACATTGAGGATGGTCGAGCGGCGTGACACCTGAGCATCGACCCGCAGCGGGCGGATGAACGCCAGGCGCCCGCCGGCCCACATGCGGTTGCGGTTGTCGGCCGGGGGCAGAAAACCGCCCCGCGCCGGATGGCCGTCGCCACCCAGGCCGGCCGCTTCCACAGGTTCCTGGAAGAACGCCCAGTGCCAGAGTGCGGGCAGGGCATCACCAGGTGCGGGTGCGGGCTCGCTGAAAGTGGCAGCAATACGCTTGACCAGGTTATGGCTGATGCAGTCATGGACCGTCTCGCTACGGCCAATCCATGCTTGGGGTGCAGGTGTGCTCATTTTTTATTGTCCTTTACAGCGTCGAAGTCAGTTCCGGTACGATCTCGAACAGGTCGCCGACCAAACCGTAATCAGCTACCTGGAAGATAGGTGCTTCTTCATCCTTGTTGATCGCGACAATGACCTTGGAGTCCTTCATGCCGGCCAGGTGCTGGATAGCGCCGGAGATACCCACGGCGATGTACAACTGCGGCGCTACGATCTTGCCGGTCTGGCCGACCTGCATGTCGTTGGGCACGAAGCCTGCGTCTACCGCTGCGCGTGAGGCCCCAACCGCAGCGCCGAGCTTGTCGGCCAGGCCATACAGGTGGCTGAAGTTGTCACCGTTGCCCATGCCGCGCCCGCCCGACACCACGATCCTGGCGGCGGTCAGTTCGGGGCGGTCGGACGTGGCCAGTTCTTCGCCGACAAATGCCGACAGGCCTGCATCTGCAGCGCCAGCCAGCGCCTCGATCGGCGCGCTGCCGCCTTCTGCCGGTACCGCCTCAAAACCGGTGGAGCGCACGGTGATGACTTTTACCGCAGCGCTGGATTGGACGGTGGCAATGGCGTTACCGGCGTAGATAGGGCGCTTGAAGGTGTCCGCGGACTCGACCGCAATGATCTCTGAGATCTGGTCGACATCCAGCAGCGCAGCTACCCGTGGCAGGAGGTTCTTGCCGTTGCTGGTGGCTGGGGCCAGCACGTGGCTGAAATCGCGGCCCAGGTTGGCCACCAAGGGCGCCACGTTTTCCGCAAGCTGATAGGCGTATGCAGCATCGTCTGCCAGCAGCACTTTGGTCACCCCGGCGCACTGCGCGGCGGCGAGCGCCACACCGGCCACGTCCTGCCCGGCTACGAGCACAACAATGTCAGCGCCGATCTGCCGAGCGGCGGCCAGCGTGTGCAGGGTATGGGCGGCGAGGGTGCGATTATCGTGTTCAGCGACTACCAGAATGCTCATCAGATCACCTTCGCTTCGTTCTTGAGCTTTTCGACCAGTTCGGCCACCGATTTGACCTTGATGCCGGCGCTGCGGGCAGCCGGGGCTTCAACCTTCAGGGTCTTGTTGGTGGAGGCGAGGGAAACGCCCAGCGCGTCTGGGGTAACGGTCTCCAGCGGCTTCTTCTTGGCCTTCATGATGTTCGGCAGCGACGCATAGCGCGGCTCGTTCAGGCGCAGGTCGGTGGTGACGATGGCTGGCAGGTTCAGCGATACGGTCTGCAGGCCGCCATCGATCTCACGGGTCACATTCAGCTTGTCGCCAGCCACGATGACTTTGGAGGCGAAGGTGCCTTGCGCGTAGCCGGTCAGCGCGGCCAGCATCTGGCCGGTCTGGTTATTGTCGCTGTCGATGGCCTGCTTGCCGAGGATGACCAGCTGCGGCTGCTCCTTGTCGACAACGGCTTTCAGCGCCTTGGCCACGGCCAGGGAGTTCAGTTCGTCAGCGGCTTCTACCAGGATGGCGCGGTCGGCACCCAGGGCCAGGGCAGTACGCAGTTGCTCCTGGGCAGTGGCCGGGCCAACGGAAACGACGACGATTTCGGTCGCAACGCCCTTTTCCTTCAGGCGGACAGCCTCTTCCACGGCGATTTCGCAGAAGGGGTTCATGGACATCTTGACGTTGGCAAGGTCGACGCCGGAGTTGTCCGCCTTGACGCGAACCTTGACGTTGTAGTCGACCACTCGTTTGATTGCGGCGAGCACTTTCATAGGCAGGGATACTCTGTGTTCAAGCGATGGCAACAGGCGCGAAAAAGAGGGGTCAGATGGCCCCTGAAGCGCGCAGTTGCTGAATACGTTCATGGGGCAGGCCGAGCTCCGCAAGGATGCTTTCACTGTGCTGGCCCAGCGCGGGGACCGGGCCCATGCGCGGTGCATAGGCGTTGCTGGTGGCCGGTGGCAACAGGCTGGGTACTGACCCGGCGGCGGTGTCGATCCGCCGCCAGCGGTCGCGGGCCTGCAGTTGCGGGTGGGCCCAGACACCCTGCATGTCATTGACCTTGGCATTGGCGATACTGGCCCCATCGAGGCGCCCGATTACCGTGCCGAAGTCCAGCGCAGCAAAGGCCTCGACGATCAGCCCGCGCAGCGCATCGCGATTGGATACGCGCTTGAAGTTGGCACTGAAGCGCTCGTCATCGGCCAGTGCCGGCTGCTGTAGCACGTGTTCGCAGAACAGCTGCCATTCGCGCTCGTTCTGCAGGCCAAGCATCACGGTACTGCCGTCGCCCACCGGGAAGGGGCCGTACGGATAAATGGTGGCGTGCGCCGCGCCGGCACGTGGCGGTGGTGCGGCACCCTCGTAGGCGTAGTACAGCGGGTAGTTCATCCACTCCACCAAGGCCTCGAGCATGGACACTTCGACCTGGCTGCCGATGCCGGTCTTTTCCCGCAGCAGGACCGCCGAAAGGATACCGGTATAGGCATACATGCCAGCGGCGATATCGGCAATCGAGTTGCCGGCCTTGGCCATGCCGTCTTCCCCCGGCCCGCCGGTCACCGACAGGAAGCCGCCTTCGCTCTGAATCAACAGGTCGTAGGCTTTTTTCTGTTCATAGGGGCCGCCCGCGCCGTAACCGGAGATATCGCAGACGATCAGCCGTGGGAATCGCGCGTGCAGCGCCTCGAAGCTCAACCCCAGGCGGGCGGCCGCACCCGGTGCCAGGTTCTGCACCAACACATCGGCCTGCTCTAGAAGTTGGTCAAGAATATCGCCGGCAATTTCCTGCTTGAGGTCCAGGGCGAGGCTTTCTTTAGATCGGTTGGTCCACACGAAATGCGAGGCCAGGCCGTTGACCCGCTGGTCGTAGCCCCGGGCGAAGTCGCCACTGCCGGGGCGCTCTACCTTGATGACCCGGGCGCCCAGGTCGGCCAGCTGGCGGGTGCAGAAGGGCGCCGCGATCGCGTGTTCGAGGCTGATGACGGTAATGCCGTCAAGGGGGCGGATGGGCTGGCTCATGCTGGTTGTCTCTCTTGTTATGGCAGGCCCCCGTGGGTCACGGGGGCGGTGCGGATCAGAACGAGCGCGGCAGTTCAAGCAGGTGTTCGGCCACGTAGGACAGGATCAGGTTGGTCGAGATAGGGGCAACCTGGTACAGGCGGGTTTCGCGGAACTTGCGTTCGACGTCGTATTCATTGGCAAAGCCGAAGCCGCCGTGGGTCTGCAGGCAGGCGTTGGCCGCCTCCCAGCTGGCCTTGGCGGCCAGGTACTTGGCCATGTTGGCGGCCGCCCCGGCGTTGCGCCCGCTGTCGTATTCGGCGCAGGCGCGCCAGCGCATCAGGTCGGCGGCTTCGATCTCGATGTGGGCCTCGGCGATGGGGAACTGCACACCCTGGTTCTTGCCGATCGGCCGGCCGAACACCTCGCGGTCACGGGCGTACTGGCTGGCTTTTTCGACAAACCAGCGGCCATCGCCGATGCACTCGGCGGCAATCAGGGTACGCTCTGCGTTAAGGCCGTCGAGGATATAGCGGAAGCCTTTACCTTCTTCACCAATCAGGCTACTGGCCGGGATTACCAGGTTGTCGAAGAACAGCTCGTTGGTCTCGTGGTTCACCAGGTTGGCGATCGGCTGCACGGTCAGGCCGTTGCCGATAGCCTCGCGCAGGTCGACCAGGAAGATCGACATGCCATCGACCTTTTTCGTCACCTCGGCGAGCGGGGTAGTGCGTGCCAGCAGGATCATCAGGTCGGAGTGCTGCACACGCGAGATCCACACCTTCTGGCCATTGACCACATACTTGTCGCCCTGGCGAACGGCTGTGGTCTTGATCTTGGTGGTGTCGGTGCCGGTAGACGGCTCGGTCACGGCCATCGATTGCAGGCGCAGTTCGCCACTGGCCAGCTTGGGCAGGTAGTAGCGCTTCTGCTCTTCGCTGCCGTTACGCAACAAGGTGAACATGTTGTACATCTGGCCGTGGATGGTGCCGGAGTTGCCGCCGCAGGCATTGACCTCTTCAAGAATTACCGAAGCCTCGGCCAGGCCCAGGCCGGAACCGCCGAACTCCTCGGGAATCATCGCCGACAGCCAACCCTCGTCGGTCATGGCCTTGACGAAGGCTTCAGGGAAGCCCTTTTCCTCGTCGATCTTGCGCCAGTACTCGGCGGGGAAGTCGCCACACAGGGCACGCACACCCTCACGAATGGCGTTGAGTTCTTCGTTGTTGTTGTCGTTCATCATCATTCTCCAGGGTGGGCCGGGCCGGCAGCGTCATCGTGGTTCGGCCACCGGCCGGCCCTTTGACACGGTCAGATGGGCTGCAAGCCCAGGGCAGCGCGGAAGCGGTTCTTGATGTAATAACCATCGCGTGGTGGCAGTACGCGGGGCGGGTTCTCGGCCTTGATCTTCACCGTCGCCAGCTTCACGCCATCACGGGTGGCGAAACGCTCGCGCAAGGCATGCACACCGTCCATTTCACGGACTTCCTCAGTCCAGGAAAAACCACAGGTATCGGCGACCCGGTCCAGCTGGATGCCGAACCCGGCGTGGCTGACCTGCATGCCGGTCTCACCGAAGTGGCCGTTATCCAGTACCACGATGGTCAGGTTCTTGGGCTGCTGCAGGGCAACCGTGGCCAGGGCGCCAAAGCCCATCAGCAGCTCGCCGTCACCGGTGACCACCACCACGCTTTTGTCCGGCTGCGCATTGGCCAGGCCCAGGCCCACGGTGATGGCGCTGCCCATGGCGGCCCACAGGTAGTAGTTGTTGTCGTGATCGCCTGCGGCCATCACATCATAGGAGGCCGAACCCAGGCCGGTGACCACGAGCACATCGTTGCGGTCGGCAAGCAAGGTACGGACGACTTCACGGCGGCAAAGCACGTGGTTGGCGCTTACTTGACCCATTTCTTTTCTCCGATCAGGCGCTGGCCGAGCAGCAGGGCAGTGGCGGCATCGCCATTGAAGGCCATGGTGGCGGCACCATGGAGCAGGGGCGCCACATCCTCAGGCTTGTCAGCGCGCCAAGTCATCACCTTCATCAGGTTCAGCGAGGCTTCGGTGGCCTGGCCCATGGGGTTCTGCCAGGCATTGAACTCGGCCCAGTCGCCGCGCATGGTCACCACCATCAGCAGCGGGAAGCCGGCGCAGTTCTGCAGGGCGAGGGTGTTGATGCAGTTGCCGACGCCGCTCGATTGCATGAGCAAGGCGCCCCGTTCACCGCCCAGCCATGCGCCGGCCAGGTAGCCGATGCCTTCTTCTTCGGTGGTGAGTACCACGGCCTTGATATCGGGGTCGGCGTAGGACATGCGGATGGCTGCCGAGTGGCCGGCATCCGGGACGAACACGACGTGCTTGACGTCGTGGGCCTTGAGGACACGGAACACGTCCTCTTGCCAGTTCTGTTCAGCTTCTTGCGATGACATGGGGTATCTCCCGGCAGTACTGCTTTTGTTTTCCACATGATGGGGGGAGTTGCGGTGCAGGACGACTACCGTTTTTTTCTTTGAGATATGCCGGGCCGGCATAGGTTGGCCCATGGAATGGCGGGTCGACGTTCTGTGCGACCGGCTGCCGCGTGGAGCCAGGCATGGCTCGCGCAGGGGAGGCTGCCTCTATAGAAAGCGGGCATAGCTGATAGACACATGCAGCGCTTATGGGCCGGTGGCGAAGCCGTTAGGTTGTGCACTCGGTTGCGGCGGTGCCGCTGTCGAATCAAAACAACTGGCGCTGCCTTTGCCGGACGTGAGTGAAACCACTTCGCTGCAGACCTCGGCCTTTACCCTCAAGGCCTTTGTCACCCACCTGGTACCCAGGTCGTTCGCCGAGGCCCTGGCCAACAACGAAATCCTGCAAATCGTGGTGTTCTCGCTGTTCTTCGGGGTGGCCCTGGCGGCACTGGGGGAAAAAGCCAAAGGCCTGGTGCGCCTGGCCGATGAACTGGCGCAGGCCATGCTGCTCATCACCGGCTACGTCATGAAGCTGGCGCCGTTGGCTGTGATGGCGGCGATGGCTGCCACGGTGGCAGTCAATGGCTTGTCGATCCTGGCCACGTTCGCCGTGTTCATGCGCGACTTCTATCTGGGCCTTGTCTTGTTGTGGGTGTTGCTGGTGCTGGCCGGGGCGATGTTCCTGGGCCGACGGGTATTCGCCTTGCTGGCACTCATCAAGGAGGCATTTCTGCTGGCGTTCGCCACGGCCAGCTCCGAATCGGCCTACCCGAAACTCCTCGCGGCTCTGGACCGCTTTGGCGTCAGCCGCAAGATTTCCAGTTTCGTGATGCCCATGGGCTACTCCTTCAACCTCGACGGCTCGATGATGTACTGCACCTTTGCCGTGCTGTTCATTGCCCAGGCGTACGGTATCGAGATGACACTCGGCACGCAGATCCTGATGCTGCTGACCTTGATGCTGACCTCCAAGGGGCTGGCAGGGGTGCCTCGGGCATCGTTGGTGGTGATTGCCGCGACGCTTGTTCAGTTCGATATTCCCGAGGCGGGGCTACTGCTGATTCTGGGCATCGACACCTTCCTCGACATGGGGCGCTCGGCCACCAATGCCGTGGGTAACTCGATCGCCACTGCGGTGGTGGCCAAATGGGAAGGGGAGTTGCAGGAACCGGGCGTGGAGCAGGCAACGCCGCGCGCTCCTCAACCGCAAGCAGATAAGTCAATGGCTTGAGCCAGGCGCGCAGGTTCTAACTGCTATGCTCAAATGCTATAGCTGCTGCCGGACGCTGTCTTTAGACTGCCTGATACGCCGCTCCAGCGGCTTCCCTTTCCCTGCCAGTGGTTGATCAATGGACGTAACGCAACTTAAAACCCTGATCCACGTGGCGGAACTTGGCAGCTTGAGCAAGGCATCGGACCGGCTGCATGTAGCGCAACCGGCATTGAGCAGGCAGATTCGGCAGCTGGAAAAGGAACTGGGCGTTTATCTGTTCGAGCGCCATGGGCGTGGGATGGAAATCACCGCGGCGGGGCTGGAGGTACTTGAGCGGGCCACCCGCATCATGAACGAGCTGGAGTCCATTCGTACTTCGGTAGCCGGCGGGCGGGCGGCCTTTCGCGGCATGGTCGCCATCGGTACCACGCCGACAATCGCCGAGATCGTCACGGTGCCGCTGGTCAAGCGCATCAGTGACACCCACCCGGACCTCTCCATCCGCTTTTCATCGGCCTTCAGCGGCTATCTGCTGGACTGGTTGCAGCGGGGCGAACTGGAACTCGCCATCTCCTACGACCCGCAACCGCTACATACCCTGCGCATCGAACCGGTGATGATGGAGAACCTGGTACTGGTTGGCCCTGCCGATTCGGGGCTCAACCTCGATACAGCGATCCCTTTCGCACAGTTGGCCAGTGAACCGATGGTTTTGCCCAGCCCCCGTCATGGGCTGCGCAAGATCATGGACCAATGTGCCCTGGAGCGCGGCTTCAAGATCACCACCAGCGTCGAGGCGGATTCGTTCGGCGCAATGATCGACCTGGTGCGCAATGGCTTTGGCTACACCGCGTTGCCCTTGGCGTCGATCTACTCGCGCTTGAACGACGGCACATTGTGCGCGGCACCGCTGGTCGACCCCACGCCCATGCGGAAACTGGTGCTGGTGCTGCCGGCCGATCGCCAGGTGAGCCCGGCAACCCGCTACGTTGGCCAAACCTTCGTCGACATTGCCTCGGAGCTTGTGGCCGAAGGTATCTGGGCCGGGCACATGCTCTGATGCAGCAGCCAAGCTATTCAATCCCGGCATAGCTGCTAGAGGTTAGCGTGTCTGGCCGCTATCCAGGGGAGGGCGTAGTTTTCTCGGGAATAAAAGCCAGTGCGCTTTCGCTGACTTGTAAAATAATAGATCCCAGAAGGTACCCCCCATGATGCGCGTTTCATCGCCTTGCGTTTTGCCGCCTGCTTTTTCCCACCACGACTCCAAACCGATCAAGCGAACGTAAACCGACGCTGTCGTTCCTGCCTTGCGTTTGCCTTAGATCTGGAGTTGCCCCATGCACGCCAACAATAACAATCCCGCTGCGCCTGATATCCATAACCTGACCAACCGCCAACGGATCCGCGCCATTCTCGGTGCCTGCTCCGGCAACCTGGTGGAGTGGTACGACTTCTTCATCTATGCCTACACCTCGATCTACTTCGCGGCCCTGTTCTTCCCCCAGGGCGACCAGACCACACAGTTGCTGGCCACCGCCGGGATCTTCGCCGTGGGCTTCTTCATGCGCCCCTTGGGCGGGTGGATCTTTGGCTACCTGGCCGACACCCGTGGTCGCAAGTTCTCCATGATCATCTCTGTGTTCCTGATGTGTGGCGGCTCGCTGATGATCGCCGTACTGCCCACTTATGAGTCCATCGGCATGGCAGCTCCGGTCCTGCTGTTGGTAGCCCGCCTGATGCAGGGGCTTTCCGTCGGTGCTGAATACGGCACCGGGGCCACCTACATCAGCGAGATTTCCCGCAAGGGCAAGCGCTGCTTCTTTGGCTCGTTCCAGTACTTCACCATCATCGCCGGCCAGTTGCTCGCGCTGCTGACGGTGGTGGTGCTGCAAAATGTGCTGCCAATCGAGGAGCTCAAGGCCTGGGGCTGGCGGATTCCGTTCTTCATCGGTGCGGTCAGCGCACTGGTAGTGGTGTACCTGCGCCGCTCGATGCTTGAGACCGCCCATGCCCAAGGCGCGAAACACAAGGAAGCCGGCTCGATCAAGGCACTGATGAAACACAAGAAAGCCGTGCTGCTGACCATTGCCATCACGGCCGGTTGCTCGCTGCACTTCTACACCTTCTCCACCTACATGCAGAAGTATCTGGTGGTGTCGGCTGGCTTCGACCCCTCGACGGTCAGCTTCATCATGACAGCCGCCTTGGTGGTGTTCATGTGCCTGCAGCCGGTGTTCGGGATGATGGCTGACCGGATCGGCTCTCGTAACAGCATGATTGCTTTCGGCCTGCTGTCGAGCGTGTTGATCGTGCCGTTACTCACGGGCCTGAAAAGCGTTAGCAACCCGTACGAGGCCTTTGCGCTGGTGATGCTCGGGCTGCTGATTGCAGCGTTCTACACGCCCGTGACCGGCGTGCTCAAGGCTGACCTGTATCCCGCCACTGTGCGCGCGCTGGGGGTAGGCTTACCTTATGCTCTGGGCAATGCGCTGTGCGGGGGCACGGCCGAGTACGTCGCGCTGTCATTGCGGGGCGCGGGAGTGGAGTCGTACTTCTACTACTATGTGGCGGCCATGAGCGCCATCACCTTGTTGGCTGCCGTGCTTATGCCTGACTTGCGTAAGCATGGCTACCTTGACGGCACCGGCGCGGTTGAGGAGAACACCGGCCTGCGCGGCGGCCAAGCCTACTCAAGCGCAAGCGGCTGAGCCAATGCCTGGGCAGCCGCTGCCGGCTGCCCAGATATCTTCACGATCACACTACCCGGTACTGCATGTGCTGCCAGGTCAGCTGCGGGTTCGCATGAAGAAGCCTTCGCTTCGTGTCCTGGTGAGTCAATGACTGGAGCCCTGGCGTGGGGTGTGCTTGATGCCTTGCGACCAATCAGCAGTCTGCTGTACAGCAGTTAGCGTAACGCTTGGTCTAAGCAGTTGGTAGCGGCGACTTACTGGCCGCCCCCAGGTGATTCCAGTCGCTATACGCCGACTTCAACACTTGTGGAAGGCGGTGAAGCTCATACGTGATTTCGCTCAACGCTTCAGGGCTTCGAATCCATTCAGTTAGCCATGCGATCAGCAGCGGTCGAGTAGTGGGGCAAGGCGCTACCTGCTGTTCAAGCTCGTCGGCTATCTTGGCAAGGAGCTCCAGGTGCGCATCAAGCTCTGAAATCTGATTTGTCATGGACATCACCCTCTTTCAGCTTCTGGCGGGAGCTTGCATCGCTGCCCTTTTTGCCGATATCAGCCAGGGAGCGTCCTCTGTCTGCTCCCCATACCATCGCCCGCGTGACCGTCTCTCCAGGCCGCTTGGCGTAAGCTTCTTCAATCCGGGCTAAGCCAGAGCGCTCATAAATCCCAATGAACAACTGTGTGTCGCCGGTACGGGAAAGCCTTACCTGGACATCCAGCCGTGCTACGTCCACGAGTATTTCCTCATGGGAATGGTGTAGCAGGCTTGGATCGGCCCATGCCCAAAATACAGCTCCGCGATGTCGCATCCTTGCCTCCTTATTACATCTCCATCAGGACAGCCTAGACCGTTTCGTCTGTACGGGAGCTTTCGACATCCCGGGACATTTCAAGCCCAATCCACTACGAGTTGCCTTGATGCTTTCACAGGGTGGGACTAATACTAAAGGACTGCTACGAAGAGGGATGGTCATGCAGACACGCTTTGTTGTAATCCCCGCCATGCCCCAAGAGAGAGAGCGTTTCCCTCGCCGCATAGGTGTCCCGGCTGCCATCGGTGCTGGCTATGACCTCTACGATACGCATGGCAAAACACGGCTGGTCTTGAACTACCCCACTCGGGCGGAAGCGGAGTACGCCTGTGCAAGTCGGAATAGCCAGGAAGGTGCTTGCGGCGCTTGCTTAGTAGTACAGGGATAGCAAAGCTGACCCTGCTAAATGGCCTGCTGCTGCCATGCCTGAGGTGTCATCCCTACAGATCTCATAAACGTCCGACAGAAATGCGGCTGGTCGTAGAAACCACACTCCAGGGCGATCTCGGCGAGCATCAGCGTCGAAGCCTCCAGCAATTCTTTGCTCTTCCTGAGCCGCTGCTCACGCAACCACTGCTGCGGAGAGACCTGTGTGGATTCCTTGAACATTCGCGAGAAATGGCTGCGCGACAGTCCGCATGCTTCGGCAAGTGCGGTGACCGATATGCCGGTATTCAGATGAGCCAACATTATCTGTTTGGCTGTTGTGACTTGCCAGGGTTTGAGCCGCCCCGTCGACTTAATCGCGACGGTGGCTATAACGATGCCGTTAGCACTGTTCATGGGGATCAATTCATCCTGAAAAACCTGAATACGGTTTGATCCGGGCAGCACGGTTCGCTGAAGCCTCTTCTGAGGCTTCAGAAACATTCCCGTCACGATTGGTCACCCGGGTCAGATTGTGCCAGCCCCCGCTTGTTGATCAGAAACCAAGGCTGGGCTGATGCCTCAGATAGATGCGGCCACAGGGGCCAGGGTGGGGCCGTGCTGAACGCGCTCTGGTGCTTTGTGCACCATGGTGTAGGCATAGTCGACGCCCATGCCGTAGGCACCCGAATGCTCTTTGACCAGTTCCATGACTGCATCGTAGGTGTCGCGGTTTTTCCAGTCGCGCTGCCACTCCAGCAGCACCTGTTGCCAGGTTACTGGCACCACCCCTGCCTGGATCATGCGCTGCATGGCGTAGTCGTGAGCCTCCTTGGTCGTGCCACCGGAAGCGTCGGCAACCATGTAGATCTCATAGCCTGCATTGTGCATGGCAGAGGCGGTTGCTGATCGATAAAGATCAGTTGGCTGTTGAGCGGGGTCAGGACTTCAGTGTGTGGATTGCTCATTGTTCTTCCCTATTGCTGAACGGTGGCGAGAGTTTTCGGCGGTTCGTCGCCGAGTGCCAGCACAAGATAGCGAAACACTGAGCGAAGCGGTGGCGCACTTTTGCGCCCTTGGAGTCGCATTAATGCGCCGCAGATGGCGTCCGATCCGGTGCTAGGATCTCGGCCAGTCGGATCACGTCGATCCATTTTTCGCCAAGGAGAATCCAATGGCCGCTTCACGACCTTTCAACGACGACACCGCCTACTGGGGCGTTTCATGGGAGGAGGGCTATGGCTACCCGCAATCGCGGCGAGTTGGGAGCGAGATCTTCATCTCGGGCCAGTTCAACCATGACGAGGATGGCAATCTGGTGGCGCCGGCGCCACTGGATGCTGACGGTCGTCCGAGCGATTTCTCGTCGATGGGGGAACAGATGCGGGTTTCCTACGACAACATTGCCAAGTTGTTGGCCCTGCATGGCGCCACGATGCAGGATGTCGTTGAAGAGACGCTGTATGTGTTGGACATGGACGCGGCCTTTGCCGTTGTCGGCAAGGTGCGCAAGGAGGCCTATGGCACCGAGCGCCCGCAGGCGGCCAGCAACATCATCGGTGTGTCGCGGCTCGCCCAGCGTCCACAGCTGATCGAGATCGTGTGCCGTGCTGTGGTCGGCGCCCAAACCAAGTGACCGGCTTTCCCGGTTTCGACTAAGAAGCCGGGTTGGGCTGCTGACCTTCGACCAGCGGTTTGAGGTCGGCCACGGCAGCCGCGCAGAATGTCATGAATGCTTTCACCCGCCAAGACTTTCTGATGTCCTGGTGGGTAAGCAGCCACAGCTCATCTTGGAGCTCCTGCACCACTGGCCCGACCCGAACCAACCCTGGGGTAATATCGCCCAGCATGCAGGGGAGGAAGCCATAACCGAGGCCCGCCGCAATAGCGGCGCTGGCTGCCGCCACGGAATCGGTGCGGTAAGAAATATTTTCTGGGGGCACCCGACATTCGACGTAGCTCGTTGCCTTCAAACCGGACAGGCCTCCCGAGTAGGATACCCACGACCGCCCCTCAGCGAAGGGGTCGGCAATCGCCGCCTGCCTGACACTGCCATATGGCGCCCAGGCGATGTTGGCGAGCTTGCG
Organism: Pseudomonas sp. NPDC008258; assembly: GCF_042956345.1. Lineage (NCBI taxonomy): Bacteria > Pseudomonadati > Pseudomonadota > Gammaproteobacteria > Pseudomonadales > Pseudomonadaceae > Pseudomonas > Pseudomonas sp. NPDC008258. The sequence continues at coordinate 221,467 of NZ_JBIBGE010000003.1, read as the reverse complement.
ACCCACAAGCGTATCTGCCGGTTTTGTGGTCGCACGTATCGCGATGTCCGACTCGTCCCTGGCCAGGCTCAACGTCTGGTTGCCAACCAGCACCTCAATGGTGACTCCCTCATTGAGAGATTTGAAGTCTGCAATGATCGGCGTCAGGAAGTACAGCAACAGCGAATCGCTGGTGGTGATTCGCAGTTTCCCCAGCGGGCCTTGGCCGGCACGGGAAACCCTGCGAGTTACACTGACGATGTCCAGCTCGACTCGCTCGGCCAGAGCTCGCAGCTCAGCACCTTCGGCAGTCAGCAGATACCCCGCCTTGCGATGATCGAAAAGTGCAACGCCAAGCGTCTTCTCAACCTGCGCTACACGGCGCGAGACCGTGGACACATTGATGTCGAGCTTCTTCGCGGTGGCGGCACGGTTGCTACAGTCACTAAGTGTCTTGATGATCCGCAAGTCGTCCCAGGACAGCTGACTGACAGCTTCGCCGACATCCCACTTCGGGCCGTTGGCATTTTCAGGGATGGGCTGTGCACTTCCAGGTGACGGCTTCACGAAAATCATTCCAGGTTGGGAGGGCTGATGATACGAGAAGGTGCTTAGCCAACCAAGGTGTGGTTTGGCGCATGCCAGGAGTGCGGGCAAAAGAAAGCCCGCTGCTAGGCGGGCGAGGTATATCACGTGCTGAAATGCCCTTGCATTGCCGGGTGGGAAGAGCAGGGGTCACCTGATAATTGGCTCCACCAGGGCGCGCGGAGTATCAAGAGGATGCGCAGGCGTTGGTTTCTCAACTTTGTCGCCTGATCGTGCGTCCGAAGAAATTTGATGCGCTTGATGCTCTCAGGCAGTGGAGAGCCAAAAACGCTTATAGTAGACAGAGAAAAATGAAGAGTAAAACCATGAGGATTATCGATACGGATCGCAGAAGCTATATCCCACTGAGAATTGCCTATTTGCTCGTAACGGCCGTGATACTGGTGGGTTCTGCGATGCTGCTGCTTGGCAAAGGAGCGTGGGGTATATTGGCATTTTTCTGCTTGAACACGCCTTTTGTAGTGGTGTCCGTTTACTTGAAGGACGGCAGGCTGAAGCGTTTCAATGATGGCGTTTCTGACTTGGCTGAATTTTTTCGACCCTTCAACTAACTCCGAATTGAAAAGGCGTGAGGATGGACGCCCGCGAGGGCCGCAACGTACCAGGTACTCATGAACGGCTGGCACTCAGTCTTGAGTTCGCTCAGGCGTTCGGAGACTTGGAGGTTGCCAGCGAAACTGGTTGCGCTTTTTGGGCGCTAGTGATGGTAGGGAGGAAAGATCGGGGATGGCATTAACCGCCGCGTCGTGCATCTGCGTTTAGCAGAGATAAGGAAGGGAACCGGCGATCGCTGAATGTGACCTTCGCGAATCGTGGACACTCCCCGCAAGCCCCGAAATCCATGGCCTCCAGCATTCCAATTTGCACTCAGGACACTTTTTGACGGAAAGTGTCCAGGTTGTTTGCAAAGTTTTTCCAGAAAGTGTCCGATTTAACTGGTAGATCCAACTGAAAGTGTCCGCATTAGCCGCGCAAACTGCGGAAAGTGTCCGAATTACCTTACGCTTTTTTTGCCGTCCTGGCCAAGAAGATAGAGTCTAAAGAAAAATTTTGCACAAAAATGATTTGTGATTTCGATGCGAATGTGGCGAGATCACTGAGAACATATCGAAGGCATAGATATGATTTTTGTCAATATATATAATAATACTCCATTATTCGTCTCGTTTGGCAAATTTCTCATAAGCCCAGCTCAACCCATCAAAGCCTGACGCCATCGGGCCCCCAGTATTTTTTTAGGCGTTGACAGCGGTCAAAATAAAATCGCCTAAATTGCCAGTCAATATATGACTAATTCAACTTTCACGCTCTTCGGAGTGGGGCTTGACCTTGCCGGTCTAGGAAGTAAAACTAGCTCGGCTTTCGCAGTGCCGCTCTTTAAAAACCATCAAGTGATAACCACTACCCATAACCAACGGGCAGATGCCATTTACCAATGGCAACTCGTCAAATGGTAGGCGGAATGACAAATCGCAATAAAAAATCTGAAATAGACAGTCAGCCAACGATAGCGCCCGTGCTGGTCGCAAAATCCAAATCGAGCTCAAAGCTAAACCTGGATAGTTCGGATAAGACCATTGCTCGATTCGATCTTGCCAGCGACCGGATTCCGACGATTAAGCTTTATCTTTCCGGTCAAATCAGCGCTGTTGATGCAGCGAGGGCGATCGGTATGAAGCCATCAGGCTTCCATAAAATTATCCGGCGAGTGAGGGCACGTGGCGGTGATCTAAGTGCCGTTACGTCCAGCATGCCCGGACGTCGTCCGACGCCGTCCGAGCTTGGGGGAGAACTTGAGGAGTTGATCGTTGACTCCATCAAGGCCTATGCAGGGAAGGCAGCAACCATCGAACGTGTTTGGGTGACCGCCCAAATGCTTGCTGACGAGCGTGGTCTCAAACGGCCTAGCTATCATGCTGTACGACGGCGGCTTTTGAAGAAGGGCAAGCGGTTCCTGGCTAACATGAAGCTAGGGAAGGTTGATGCTGCTGACATCTTCGAGGCTCGCCCCGGGTACAAGGTTACGTCTCGCCCGCTTGAATGGGTTCAGATCGACCATACCCGTGTCGACATGATTGTCGTGGATGAGCATGATCGGACGGTGATTGATCGCCCTTGGGTTAGCTTTGCTATCTGCATTCATACGAGGGCGATTGTCGGGTTTTACCTGAGCTTACTTCCGCCCAATTCTGTAACAGTAGCGATGCTGATCGAGAACTGCGTCCTTCCCAAAACGGCCATGCTCGCCAGTCTTGGGCTGGATGCAAGCGTCTGGCCTATGCACGGCGTGCCCGAGGTCATACACGCGGATAATGCGGCTGAGTTTCGCTCAGAGGTGCTGAAGGCGAGGTTAAAACGTTTTGGTGTGAGAGTTGAACACCGTGACGTCGGTAAAAAACATCAGGGAGGGCACATCGAGCGCTTGATAGGTACGATGATGCGATCTCATATCCATTTCTTGAGGGGGACAACCTATTCCAATACACAGCAGCGAGGTGATGAGAACAGTGTGGCTAGGGCATCCATCTCTATCACTGCACTTAGGAAGTTCTTCGTCTGTGCCATTCATGCTTATAACGATCGCAAGCATCCGGCGATAAAGATGTTTCCCTCCCAAAAGTGGGATGAGCATTTTGGGAAGCATTCACAGCCTCGTCAGATCGACGATTCTTTGCATGAAGGATTTCGGTACGCACTTTACCCAGAAAGGCCGAAGCTCATCCGCGCAGGCGGGATCGAAATGCACGGACGGTTCTACTATGCACCGTGCCTGCAGAACAAAGTGCGAGAAGAACTAGTAGTTAAGTACGACCCAAATGATCTTTCGAGGATATTCGTAGACCTTGAAGGAGATGGTAACTACGTAAGTATACCAGAGTACAGAAATCAGATGCGGCGTAGCCACGACTATGCCCTGTACAGGGTTGAGCGGCAGGCGAAGGGTGAGCGGGATGGCACCTACTCTGCTGACGCGACCGCGTCTCTTGCTTTGGGCAATGCAATCGTCCAAGAAGAGTATCGGCGGACTGCTCAAAGCAAACGCCAAGCTGCCAAAACGGCAGGCAAACGCGATCAGCGGAATTATACCGAGTCGCTTGATTCCAGGTCTCAAGTCACCACGCAAGCCGAACCTGAGCTTAGGGATCAAACGGAACACTTGGATAGCTTCCTTGACAATGCTGCAACTGCCAAGCCGGCCAGCAACGCAAACCCCAAAACGCCCAACAACACCACAAATCCCAAATCCGAAGGTTCCAAAGTTCGGAAAGGGCGTGCAGCACTTCGATCTGTTGGGGGAGGGCCAAAGGCCTCGGAGCGTTCCTGGCACGGCTTTTCGAGGAGTAACGTGGCAGAGCAGATCGACTTTGATGCGCCACCGACTCTCTACTGAAGCTGGCTTGAGCTGATGAACGACAGGGACTAGGCCTCAGACTGGGATTCAGTCAAGACTCAGTCCCAGACTCACCCCAAACCCAGTCCCAGAATTCAAAATCAGATTCCAAATCCCCGATCCAATCAACAAGTGTGAGGTAAAGAAACCACAATAGTTACTTTCCAACTTCTACACCCTGCATGCAGGGTGCTTAAGATCGTGGTTATCACCTATTCGGCCTGCTTGCGCAGCCCATGCTGCTGATTAGATACAGAATAACTATAAGAATTAGTAAGCATCTAGTCAACGCATCTGCAGGGCGCTACAGAGTGCTACAAAAATAAGCCCGGCAACTTACTAGTACAGCCTAAAACTTTAGTTCAAAGGTATAGCTTGGGCTTCAGCGTGCCTTGTAATCATCAATACCTATTACACATATATCTGGAGATAAATTATGGATCTTTCTCATGTGCACCTCAGCTGCCACAAACTATTTGAACTGAGCAATCATGATCGGGCTATGTCCTGCCTGAAAGATTTTTTCGTTCCGCACTCCTCCGCCGAGCTGTTGTTCAAAAAGATGGACATGATTATGTCCATGCCAAGGAAGGTTGTTGCCCCTTGCTTGTTGGTTTTGGGTAACGGGGGCGTCGGAAAGACGAGCATGATCGAGGAGCTTGGGCGCAGGAATATCACCTCTGTGAACCGAATTGTCACCGTAACGATGCACCAAAACGCGGACAATATGGGTCTGAAGGAGCTGATACTTGCCGAGATGGGGTTGGACACGAGCCGGAGAGCCCGCCAGTCTCGGAGGATCAGTCCGGATCTCCAGCATCTCATCAAGAGCCAGAACATCAAAGCCATTGTTATTGATGAGGTACATGATGCGCTTACGCTCTCGCCTTTCCAGCGAAAGGTCAACCTGTCGCTGCTGAAGAACCTCTCAGGTTCCACTTATGGCCTGTCGGTATTCGCCTTTGGTGTGCCTGACGCCGCCCGTTTCTTAAGGGAGGATCCGCAACTCGCTCGTCGTTATGCAGTTCACGACTTGGAAACTTGGTCGAATGGCCAAGATGTTCGGAATTTCGTGTTCAGCTATATCCACCGGCTGCCCCTGAAAAAGCCGACGGATTTTCGTGACCAGGAGCTCTGCTTGGCCATTGTCGAGAAGTCGCTGGGGATCACCGACAACATCGTCAAGATTCTGCAGGCATCGGCTTGGGCTGCGATCGCAGACGGTACCGAACGCATCACCCTGAAGCATGTCCGTGACGTAGAAGCCATTATGTCGATGGAGCTGGGAACGAGTTTGCAGGGCCTGCACGACGTGAGCATGGAGAAGGACTGCGCGTAATGACGCCCTCTCAAGCTAAAGCTCTAGCTCGGGAAGTATTGGAGGACGATTTCGTCCTCCCGTATTTTTCAGCGGAACAGCGGGACATGATCAAGACTTTAGAACAATCCATCTGCCCCAGAGACCCACTCCCTCAATCAAAGGCAGAGGCACATACAAAAACAGAGGCAAGTACAGAGGCAAACGTGATGCTGATGGATGGTATTTCAGGATGCGGCATCACAACGTTATTCAGAACGCTGCATCAACGTCACCCTAGTAGCATTCAGTTCCTGCAGGGTGATATGTATATCGGCGGATCTGAATTTTTGGATCATTTGTCTGATGCATTCCATGTCAGGCGCAAGTACCATCCCAAAAAGAGAGTGTTGGCGCCGAATTTGGTACGAACTTTGTCGCTCGCATCTCAAAAAATGATTCTGGTCGATGATCTAGATGTATTGGCAAGTGATATTGAGGACTATGACACGGTTTTCGGTGTTATCTGTCTTCTCACAGAAGAAATTCGAGATCTCAAATTTGTAATCTCAACGCGCAGTGCTCTACTCCAAAATAGGTTTGCCAGGTACTTGCGACTTGGTTGGCGCCGCTACACTTTTAGGCGGCGGCTGACGGATGAAGAATACCATGACTTCGCGAGGCGCCTATGGGAGGGATTGAATCGTGAGTACTCGCTCAGCCTTACTACAGAGAGCCTTAGAGCCCCTGAACCACAATTTGGCTTAGATATTCAGGACGTCAATAGGTCTCTCAGGCTGAAGCTAGTAGAGCAATTCCTTTATCAGCAAGGCGCAGTGGCGACACTCAGCACGACGAATGATTTAAATGAGTACGAAAACTATGTCCTCCAGTTTCTCTATACCTGAGCCTTATCCTGATGAAACGCTTTCGTCTTGGATGTACAGGGTGCGTGAGGTCAAGCCTGAGCCTGAAGTGCGAGCGCTTTGGAGCATGCCCTCCGACGCATGGGAAAGCTCAACGCTCCGCGCGCCCTACATCGAAGCTTTAGGAGGCAGAGGTAATGACTATGACTTTGATTTCAGTCTACCAGGGGTCAAGGCGTTTGCAGAATGCTATGAGATCTCGATGGAGTGGATCGAATCCATGTTCCGTCCTTCTGAGACTCAAATCATACCAATCTACTTTCGATCAGATTACTGCCTTGCTTGTATGGAAGAATCGGTGACGGCAACGGGCTTTCCAGTGTATCTCAAAAGCTGGCGATACTTATTGAAGCCCTTTTGTGAGGTGCATGGCTGTGTTCTGCGTAGTGCTGGGAATTATCTGCATGACTCAGTGGATTTTGCGATGGATGTTTTCGAATACGACAGCGCGCGCGGTCATGAGTTGGAGCGGGAAACGAAATGGCTCGAGAAGGACAGGGAAGTACAGCTACTTGCCAGAATGGTCGTTGAACGCGCAGATAAACTAATAAAAGGTTCTCATGATCAGGTAGTGCAGCGTAACGCTGAACACTTTCTGTTGACGCTTCTTCGTCTTACACTGACGGCCGAGGTCGTGGGCGATTACACGTCAGTGCTTAAGTTTAGGGTTCAGTCGAGTAGCGAGTTTGATAATGTAAGCGGGATTGCTCTGTTTCATCAGTTGCCATTGCGCGTAACGGCGATCGCTCGCGCTCGGGCGTTTTATCTGGTAGGCCTGCTGTTGGGGTGGATTACCGACGAGCAAGCTGCGGATGCTCGGCCAGATCATGACCTTTATCTGAGCACGTCGGGATCTTCTTTGTGGCGACGGATTAACTTGTCGCAGGGCCTTCGTACAATGCTACAGCTGTACAGCACTGATTTTCTGGGCGTGGCTTCTTTGAAAAGCTGGAAGTAAGCGCGTGTATAAATATCTCATACCCCTTTACTGGGCTCCCGGTTTGCGCGTCCGTACGGTGCCCGCTAACGACTACGCTATCACGCCAGTCTGTTTCTTGATTGATAGTGCAACTGGCATGATCATTTCATACAGCTTCAGCTATGGTCTGCCACGTTGCAAATTGCACGTCCTCGCACAGCTCGCATTTCAGGAAAAAATTATTCGCTCAGCAGCAGCTAAAAATTTGTACAGGAGTGCCTCAGGGGACATACCTTTAGCGAAGCGCAAGGTACAGACTGATGCGTACCAGTTATCTCTTGAAACACGCAGGTACCCTAGGCCTAATACGTTTGACTGGTCAAAAGCCGGTGTACTTATGGCCCATATGTTTTATGATTGGGACTATGCAGTGCTCAACGAGCTCGATAGTTTCCAGGTAATTAATTCGAGCCAGCTTGTCCGGATTTTGGATCGTCTAGTAGGTCGCTTCAATAGTGCGGTTGACTCCGGTGTCGTCAACTTTTTTGACGCCTGAGCCCGAGCGTCCCGACATGGGATCCCACCAGCTTGCTTGACTAATGTTAGGCTGTGCTGGCCTAGCTAATCTCTATGAGGGGTTCGCAAGATGGTTGACGCCGTAGCATCGGGCCAAGCGCCTTTACTGAATCAAACCACCCTCTGGCGTCTTCCACAGCTTGCTCACCGTCGATTTGGCAAGCCCCAGCAGCTCCGCAGTCTCCTTCTGCGTCTTTCCCTCAGCCTTGCACTGAAGCACCGCTGCTCGATTGGCAGCGCCTGATCGAATGCGACCGTGAACTGACTGAAGCTTGCCGTCGGTGAACTCGCCGTCGAGCTTGCCCAGGACACCTAGCTTCTCAAGCTTAGTGATCTCGCCGGCCAAGTCTTTCAATAATTCCCTCGGGGTCTGGCTACGGACATGAGCGCTGGCCACGGCCACGAGCGCTACAAGATCAACGTCCAATGCAATGGCGATGTCTTCGAGCGAGGACAGGGTAGGGCTGCTTTTCGCGCGCTCGATGTTGTTCATCTGTCGAGCTTCGACCCTGCCATGAAAGTCTTCTTGAGACAGGTTTCGGGCGGTACGTGTCAGCCTCAAGACTGCGGCCAGCGGTTCTCTCAACGACATTTGGAATATCCAAATGCGAGGATAAAGCCATATTGCGCGGTTCGACTCCATGCAATATAGTGCTGTGAAACGAACTGGCTGGCACGCTTGCGCGCTGTTCTGATCGAGGATGTGAAGACCGGGATGCTTCCGCTCCATTGCGCCGGTAGTCCCGGCACGCATGCGCCCTGTGATCCAGCTGCGTCAATTTATAGCTAAAGCTTCAAGGCCAGCGTTTTGCGAATCAGAATCTACTCAGACCTCCACGCCGAGTTCCGCCGTTTCGACCCGCCGCCCCTCGACGCCGGGGTTGACCTGGTAATCCTCGCCGGCGACATCAACAAAAAGGCCAGGGGCGTCCAATGGGCCAACGAGACGTTCGCCTCCCAGGTCGTGTACGTCGCAGGGAACCATGAATATTACGATGGGCACCTTGATCGCACCTTGCAGAAGATGAAGGACGCCGCGGCCGGCCACGTGCATGTTCTGGAAAACGAATCGCTGATTCTGGGGGATGTCAGAATCCTCGGCAGCACAGCATGGACTGACTTCACGTCAACAGGGAACTGGGTCGCGGCTAGCAGTGCCGCTAGGCAGTGCATGAACGACTTTAAGTACATTCGATGTGATTCCAACTACAGACGACTTCGAACGGACGACCTGATTACCCGGAACCGCATCGCCAAGGACTGGCTCACCCAAGAGCTTGCTCGACCATTTGACGGCAAAACGGTAGTGGTGACCCATCACTCACCATCTCCCGTGGTGATTGGTGAGCAGCATGAAGGGCATCTTACTGCAGCGTACACCAACGACTGGCCGCGCTTGATCGAGAAGGCCCATGTGTGGGTGTTCGGTCACACGCATGAGGCTACAGATGTTGAGCTGGCCGGCTGCCGGGTGATTTCAAACCCCCTTGGCTACCCTGGGGAGAGCACCGGTTTTGACCCTTATTTCGAGATCCAAATCTAATGGCCACTTCGGCGATGAAGCACTTTTTTGACCACGCCGTGGAGCCGATAGAGCTCGAGCGCGATCCTCCCTCAGAAGTCATTCAGGCACAGGGCATTTCCTGGGGTGTAATGGTAGACGCTTACCTTGTCAACGCAGCAAGGGCAGGGCAGAGCTACGCCGCGCTCGTTTACTACGATCAGTCCAACGTAAGCTCGAATGGAATGACGGTTGCCACCCCTCCACTTCAGCTGGTTGAGACAAGGGCGGGGTTTAAGCTAATGCGCAGCCTAAGTGGTAAAGATTACTACGTTATCGCTAGCGAGCTAAGCGACCCGGGATGAGCATCCACTTGGGTTGTCTCACTAGCCAGCCTGAAGGCGCTTTCAAGCTGTGGTACTAGGCCAGACGCGGCGAGCACCCCGGATTTAGAGTTCTGAATATTCCGCTGACAGAACCCGCTGGACGGCTTCGTGTGCGCTCGTATTCACGTTGCCTTTTAAATGCACTAAGGAAAATGCATGTCTCTGAAACGAATTGAGCTTACAGTCAAGAATTACAATGTTAAAAACGCTGCTGATATTGATACGCTCTATAGCCAGGTTCGGTGCGAAGACAGTGAAGGGAAGACCTTCTATTTCAAAGAAGTTTGCATGCTGGACTATCTGAAAAGGCACGGAGCGATTGTCACTGACAAGCCTCGTACTTGGTACTACAAGCATTTGAACAAGAAAACCATCGTTCTAGTAGCGTTTCAAAAGTCAGATGGAAAGGTCGAATACGACCTTGATCACCTGCGGCAGATTGCTAAATCCAGCTTTCTCAGAGGGATCGTGTTCGCGGTGGCGGCAATTCCAGCGGGGTTGATCATCGCAACAGCGACTTTTGGTGTCGGGCTACTGTTTACGCCTGTGTGCCTCTTCTATGCATACAGAAGCCTCTTTACAATTCCCCGAATGCTGCGTAGGAGCACGCTGGTAAACGATCTTGCTGCTCATGGAGTGGTTGTGCAGTAACTGCCAGCCTGGACTGCAGCGCGGCGGGGCTTGTTTGAAGTTTGAGTGCTTGCTGATGAGGAGCAATAAATGGCAGCAGCCGTAATCTTTGATCTCTTCGGTACGCTTTTGGAGATTCGAAACCGGCAGAACCCCTATCGGCGGCTTCTCCGCTTGGGCTCCCAGCAGGGGCGCGGCTCTTCACCGGATGACATTCGCTGGATCATGACCAACGCCTGTGGGTTGCAGGAGGCTGCAGATTTTTTTGGAATCAAGCTGTCCTCCATTCAACTCGCTGAGCTTCAAAGATGTCTCGACGACGAAATCGAATCGATCACACCCTTTGAAGATGCGCTGCCAGCGATCGAACTGCTGCGACACCGTAAAATCAGAATCGGTGTGTGCTCGAACTTGGGCGGCCCTTACTGCCCGGCAGTCAGAAGCTTGCTGCCGGGGCTCGATGGCTATGCGCTCAGCGCTGAGGTTGGGCTGATGAAACCTGATGTGGCCATGTACCAGCACATCTGCACCCAACTCGAGGTTGCACCGAGCCAACTCCCAGGATCGAATGCGCCTCAAGTCTTGATGATCGGAGATTCCCGACGATGTGATGCTGATGGCCCCCGGGCAGTCGGCATCGAAGGCCACCATTTGGATCGTAGTGAGGCGGGTCGCATTTGTGATCTTCGTGAGTTTGTTGCAGGCATCAGCAACGGTTGAGCCTTCAAACCGCTCCTTCGCGGTCAACCCCGGGCCAGTGGGCCAGAGAGGCAGCCGCCACTCTCTTCTCCGATGCGAGCCCGAACGGAGCGAGTGGAGAAAGAAATCACCCAGACACCGCTCAATTCATTGTCGTGGTGCCACCGTTGGCCTGGAGTACATTTGTGCTCCTGAGCAATGGGAGATCACCAGATCTGTCTCTGGCCTGTCCTGGAGAGGTTCCGCCCTGTCGAGGGTGGCGGGGCTGATCCTGCCTCCACCGATTAAGGTGGCGACCAAACTCCAGGTTTAAGGTGTAGTCGCCACTGCTCCCCGCTACCGCTACCCGTTGCTCGGGATAGCGCCTTGCCCCAGTCTGTGGCATATAGCCAGTCACATTGCGTTCGGCTTGGAAGCCCAGAGGCCGATAGAAGCCAGGCTTAGGGAGAAGTGGGGATGTACCTTTCAGCGCTGTCTATCCGTAATTTCCGCCAGTTTGGCGATCTGACTCCAGGCTTTGTCATTCACTTCAATGAGGGCGTCACTGCGCTTGTAGGGGAGAATGATGCCGGCAAGACCGCAGTGATCGACGCGATCCGGCACGTCCTGCAGACCCGTGACTCCGACTTCCTGCGCCTTGAACTCGAAGACTTCCATGTCGCAGGGAATGGCGAACCTGCGACTGACATCACTCTGGTTTGCACGCTGTCCGGGTTGTCTACGCTGGAACTCGGAGCTTTTGCTGAGTACGTAACCTTTGCGGGTGGCGTGGGCCAGCTTCATGTGCACTGGTCAGCACGTCGACTCGCGTTGCCGACGGCGTCACGTCGCTGGGTCGACATCCAAGTCCGCTGTGGCGCGCGCGGAGAAGGGCCTGCCTTGGACGTTGGAGCTCGTCAGTTACTGGCTACCGCGTACTTGAAGCCGTTGCGCGATGCTGAACGTGAGATGTCGCCGGGTCGCAACTCTCGCTTGTCCCAAGTCCTGTCCAGCTTTCCGGGGATCGAAACCGGTGACTCCTACGTCGGTACAGCTCCGCCGGAGTCAACAGCCGAGGCTTCTGGCCTGAGTATTGCCGGCATGGGCGATTACATGCGTGAGCTCGTCAGAGGCCACGGAGCAATCAGGGTTGCCCAAGCGACGATCAACGAACGCTACCTGGAACCTCTGTCACTAGCGGGACAGCCACTTCATAGCCATCTCGGCTTCGGCGATAGCGGCAGTGAGACCACAAAGCTCAAACAGATTCTTGAGCGCCTTGAGCTGGGGTTGTTGGACAAGGGCTCGGGGCTTGCAAAGGGCAGTTACGGCCTGGGCTCCAATAATCTGCTGTTCATGGCCTGCGAGCTCCTCCTGCTGGGCAAGGAGCCAGATGGTCTGCCACTTCTGCTGATCGAAGAGCCCGAGGCGCACCTTCATCCGCAGCGCCAACTCAGACTGATGGAGTTCCTGGAGCGAGCCTCGCAGCCTCAAGCCCAAGCTCAGGAACACGTTCAAGAACAAGTGCAGACAAGACCCGTCCAGGTCATTCTGACAACGCACAGCCCCAACCTGAGCTCCAAGATCGCCTTGGAAAAACTGGTGCTCATTCAAGGCCAGCGCGCGTTCTCCATGGCGCAGGGGCGAACCCAGCTGTCGGTTGATGACTATCGGTTTTTGGGTCGTTTCCTGGATGTCACCAAAGCCAGCCTGTTCTTTGCCAAGGGGTTGCTCATCGTTGAAGGGGATGCCGAGGCGATTCTTCTGCCGGCGCTGGCCGGGCTGCTTGGGCGCGACCTGACCGAGCATGGTGTATCGATCATTAATGTCGGCGGGGTCGGTTTGCGTCGGTATGCGCACATCATGCAGCGCGCCGATGAGTCTGAAGGCATCATTCAGATCCCCACAGCCTGCATCACCGACATGGATGTGATGCCTGATTGCGCGCCAGCCATCATGGGGCTGAACCCCAACAAGCGCAGACCCAATGGTAAGCCGGCGCCTCGCCGGTGGCGCATGCTGAGCGACTTCGGCGCGACTGATGTGGAGCGAGAACCCAAGCTAGCGGCTCATCGGCAAAAACGGACACGTGGCGATGGCCAGAACGTGAAAACCTTCGTGGCCAATCATTGGACGCTTGAGTACGACCTGGCTGTCGGGGGACTCATGGATTGGGTACATCGAGCCGCCGTGCTGGCTCTGCATGACGCCAAGATCAACGAGCGTAAGTTGACTCGGGAGAAAGTCCTCGAGAGGGCAAGCAAGGCGCTGGAGGCCCTCAAGACTCGGTACGCCAGCGTCGAGGAGCGTGCCACGGAGATCTACCGTCTTGTGGATTCCGGCTCCAAGTCGATCACCGCACAGCATCTGGTCGACCTGTTGCAACTGGCGGTTGATGAGGGTGAGCTCGATCAGGCGAGCTTGCGTACAGCGCTACCGACCTATGTCGTCGAAGCGATCGACTACGCCACAGGCGGCCCTCTCCTGGCTCAATCACCAGAGTCACCTGCAGCTCCTGCAACCACGGCCGATGTACAAGCAGCCGGCGTAGAGGAACCTGCGTAATGCGGCTCCAGGATCTTGTACCGCCAATCACGGATGCAGACATCGAATGGGTGAGCGGGCTTATGTCGCTGCGCGATCTGGATGAGCCTCGGAAGGCGTTTCTCAAACGTCTCGATACGCTTGATGTGGCGGCATGCCCAGGGAGCGGCAAGACCACCCTAGTGGTTGCTAAGCTCGCCATCCTTGGTCGTCACTGGCGTAGCCGTACTCAGGGGATTTGTGTGCTTTCGCACACCAATGCGGCCCGCGAGGAAATCGAGCGTCGATTGGGCTCCACGGAGGTTGGCCAGAGGCTGCTGCGATACCCCCATTTCATCGACACCATCCATGGTTTTGTCATGCGGTTTTTGGCGTCGCCCTGGCTGCGCTCGAATGGCCACCCGCTGGTAATGATCGATGACGAGGCGACCGGGCGTGCCAGGGGTAGGGCGCTGGGACACGAGCGGAGAAATATGGAGACTTTCCTTGGCAGAAAGGAAAAAAGGCTTGCTGATCTTCGTCTTCAAACGGCTGATTTTTCGAATCCGCTTGGGGGCGTACATTACATTTGCTCACCCGAGGCTCCCTCATACGGAAAGCTAGGGAGAGCCATGGGCGCTGCCGCTTCGGAAGGTTACTTTTGCTATGACGAGGTTTTCACGCTCGGCCATGCCATGATTGAGCAGGAGCCGAATGTCGCTCAGTCGCTGCAAGCTCGGTTCCCCTGTGTGCTCATCGACGAGATGCAGGACACGGATGTAGTGCAGAATCAGCTCTTGAACCACGTGTTTCCACGCGATGCCGTGAATACAGTCGTGGTCAGGGTTGGGGATCCCAATCAGCAGATCTTCGATGGGGACGGTGAATCCGATGGCGCTTTTCCTCATGGAGAGACAATCGATATCTCCACCAGCTTTCGATTCAACCAGGCTATTGCTTCCTTGGCGAACAACTTCGCAGTCGCTCCCATTGCCGGGGGATTGATCGGGAGGGGCAGGGCCGACGATGCTTGTCCAAATACGATCTTTGTCTTCCCTGACAACGATACGAGCGGCGTTCTCGATGCGTTTGCGCAGCTGGTTTCCCGGTGCCTACCTGTTTCGGATCGCAAGGATGGGGTGCATGCGATTGGCGCCGTTCACCGGCTGAAAAAATACAAGGAAGAGCAATTCCCGAAAGCTCTGGAGCACTACTGGAGCGCCTATCGCTCAGATGCCAATAGCTCGAGGTCTACGCCCAAAACATTCGTTGAAGGTATTCGCAGGGCGAGAGCGCATCTGGCCGTTAGCGGTCATGCACACGAAAGCGTTGAAATGATCGCCAAGTGTTTGCTTCAGCTGGCTGAGCGTGCAGGCTTGAGGAGACCTGTCCAGATCAGGACAAGGCTTCACCGCTTCATAGAGCGCGGGTTGGCGTTGAACACGACGCTTCTGGAGGCCTACCAGCGTGGCATCTACCTCTATTTGTTCCATGTCCATCCGCTGCGAGAGGAGCGTTGGGTTCAGAGGCATGTCGTGCTACTTAAGCGCCTAATTGCAGAGTTGCATCCTGGCGAGGCGATCTCCAACGAACCCGAGGTAGAGGCTTACCTGGCGTGGACAGAGCCGCGTCATACGGACGAGTTCGAGATACCCCGTGAAACCATCAACACATACCGATCCGACGAAGGTGCACATGACCCCGTCGACGTCCAACTGTCATCCATGCACGCCGTCAAAGGCAAGACTCATTCGGCGACACTGATCGTGGAAACGTTCAGTGGACAGCATGTCCTGGAAATGATGTTGCCCTGGCTGGAGGGCAAGCCGCTGGTGAAGAAGGAACATCAGGTGACTTACCGGAAGAACAGGATGCTCATGTATGTCGGGATGACCAGGCCTAAGCACTTGCTGTGCTTGGCTGTCCGAACCAGTGCACTGGGTGAAGGAGAGGCGAGAGCTGAGCGAAGGGCAGCGCTCGAAGCGCAGGGATGGGTGATCAATGAGCTCGGTGCGCGAGTGAGTCACTAACCTACGCTCCTGAATGTGGGGCACCGGGAATACTGCGGCGATCGCTGTACAGTAAGCGTCCGGCGAACTCACCTTCCGAACTCCAGCACTAAGGGTGATGGTGTCCGCGTATTTTTTAGCGGACGCGATCACCCTTATCGCCAGGATTTCCATGCGCCAACGAACCTCTTATCCAAAACCATTCAAAGCCCAAGTCGTTCAAGAATGCCTGCAATCTGGCGCAACGGTGTCCAGTGTCGCCATCAGCCACGGCATCAATGCCAACGTCATCCGCAAATGGCTGCCGCTCTATCGAGACCATACCGCAACACCTTCGCTGCCGGCATTTGTCCCGCTGAAGGCTGCACCTAAACGGCTCGCCGACGCGGATGCCGACGCAGCGAGCAACAGCAATATCACAGCTTCTTCCGCATAAATGGGTTTGCTTGACCAAGGACGGATAACTCCAGAAATCATTCACTAAGCGAATGTGTGACGTGCGAACTATCGATTTCCATTCATAGGCCATATAAATCAACATCGATCTCATCCAAACCGAGACACGAGAGGTGCGGTTATGTTTGGGAAGATTTCGATACTCGCATTGGCTCCGATGGGCTTGGCATTACTCGCCGGAGCACTGATTCCGCTCCAAGCCTCAAGCAACGGCGCACTGGGCCGCGAGTTAGGTCATCCACTCTGGGCGGCGCTTACTTCGCTGATCGTCAGCTCAGCGGTACTGATAGCGACCATCGCTGTACTCCGGATACCTCAGCCGAGTATCGCGGAAGCATTACGAGGCCCTTGGTGGCTGTGGATTGGCGGATTCAGCGGCGCGGTGTATGTCGCGATGGCCACCTTCCTGCCACCTAAGCTGGGTGCTTCGAACTACATCTTATTCGTCATGGTGGGCCAGGTGATTGCCGCCATGCTCATCGACCACTTCGGTCTGTTGGGCCTAGCAGTGAAGCCCGTCAACGTCATTCGGCTGGTCGGGATACTCATCGTTCTGTTTGGCCTGATTGTGGTTCAGGTCGGCTCAAACAGAGCGCCTGCGTCGGTGCTGACCAACACAGCATCGCACCCCGTAACCGCAGCCCTCAAATAAACAGATCCTCCCTTTCGGCTGGTCGTCGCTCCAATGGGGCCAGCCTTTTTTATTCAGGTCGATCCGGTTCGCCGATTCGCCCACCGCACGGTGCGTTCGAACAATGGTTCAGCACCCTATTTCCTTAAAACTGGAGAAGCGCTATGAACATCGTAAAACTGCAATTCAGCGATGGCCGTCCAAACGCCGTAGGCCTGGAAGACGTAAATGCTGTGCTCCGAACCGTAGGTGTTCGTGCCAGCACTGTCGATATCCCTGACGCTGCCAAGCCAATCTTGAAGGCATCACAGTCGCGGACTGTAACCGAAGCCGAGCAAGAAGAACTGATCAAGCTCTTCAGCCTGAACCGCGCAGAGCTTCTGGAACAGATTGAACTGGCTGGCCGAGTACCTGAAACGCCACGGGGCGGCCTGCTCAGCACCCGCCAACCCAATGTCGCTCCTTACCCAAAGGTTTACGACATGTTGGCCATCCCTGACGATTACCGCGCCACAGTGCTGGAAACTTTCGGTCGCTTCCACGTGAACATGGCTCAAAACGGCGTAGGTATCGATGAGGTGATGACGGTCGTTTCGGGTGGGCCGTTCACCTGGATGTTCGCGCTCCCGGACAGTGTCGTAGTACGGCTCACAGTAGGCCCGGCGAGTGAGGAAACAGCGATCCGCTTGAGTTATCCAGGCATGGGCATCCACGCTGGTTACATGGATGCCAAGCAAGGGCTAGTCGTGGCGTATGCTCATGGCCCCGAGGAGTTCGACATCCACTACGACGAGCCAACAGCTCCCAACGCGCAACTGTTGAACACCAATCCCTGGGTGGATTTCTCCGGCGACATGCCCACCCTGTTCGACAAGATCAACTAATCACGTTGTACCCGCCCTCGCACCGAAGGTACGGGGGCGCTTTCTGCCTGAGGAGCAACCCAGTGTCTATTTTCAAAGTTCAACACATCGACCACGTTGTTCTGCGCGTTGAAGACATGGAGCGAAGTCTTGAGTTCTACATTGAGGTATTGGGATGCTCGATCAAGAAACGAAATGAAGAATACGAGATGATCCATCTCGCGGCAGGGAGTTCGATGATTGATCTGGTAGATGTCCATGGCCCGCTAGGCGCGATGGGCGGCGGTGCGCCAGGCAAGGAGCGTCGCAACGTCGATCATTTTTGTCTTCGCGTCGAGCCCTTTGATGAGGATGCGATCCTTACTCACTTGGAGTGGCACGGCATCGCTGCCGATAACGCGATGACTCGCTATGGAGCACAAGGTGTCGGCCCCTCGATCTACTGCTTCGATCCGGACGGGAATCAAATTGAGCTTAAAGGCCCGGCACAGCCAGGAACAGCATGAGCCATAGTCAGGTGCTCTGACTGCAATCCAGGATCGCTTTTCGAAGCCATTGATTCGCGGGATCTGCCTCTTTACGCACGTGCCAGGCTTGCTGATATGACAGGACTGGGAGATCCAGAGGGGCCTCGAATGTTCGTAGGGTCGGATATCTGTCGAGCCCGCTCACAGCCCAACTCGCTACCGTCAAAATGAGATCTGTACCTGCTATCAGTTCGATTGCAGCGCTCCAGTGAGGAAGCGCAACGGCGATTCTTCGCCGGACACCCAGGTTGGCAAGAACTCTTTCGATCTCGTCATTAGCGTCAGGACGCAGGGCTAGCATCACATGAGGACGGTTTAGCCATTCCTCGAATGTGAGATGTCCGCATTCTGGGAGCGCACTTTTATCGGCGAGACTCACAAAGCGCTCTGGAAACAACTCTTGCACCTGGATGCCTTCGGGATACTCCGGAAAGATACCGAGGGCTACATCGAGTTCACCATCAGCCAGCTGCGCCATCATGGTCTCACGGCTCGCCTGGCTGACGGCCAGATCCACTCCCGGCGCTACGCTTCGGACATGACGTACCAAGCTTGGAAGTACACGTCGCGTAGCATAGTCCGACAGTGACAGCCGGAACCTCGCTTGCGATTTACCTGGATCGAATTCTGAAGCTCCTAAGAGATCGTTGAGGTGCCTCAGGGCCTGCTCAAGCGGGCCCAACAAGCTTTGCGCTCTAGCGGTCAGTACCAACTGGCCATCGCGACGAATCAGCAGCTGGTCGTCGAAGTGCGCCCGGAGCTGGGCCAGCGCATGACTGACGGCTGGCTGGCTCTTGTGCAGCCGAACCGACGCACGAGTCACATGTCGCTCCAGCAACAAGGCATGGAGGGTCAGTAGCAGATTGAGGTCGATTCTACGTAGCTCTTCCAGCATTTGACTCGAATCTTTGCATTGGGGTCAAAGGAGCCTATCAAACGGTAGCGAACGATGACAGATCGTTGCTTCGTAGCTGGATAAAGCTTCCGCGTCGATGGGGTACCCCATTTTGCGTTGCTGCTAGCAGTACGCAATTTCTGCCTGGTTTGGCAGGTGTCTTTACCGGACGGTTACGTTCGGCTCACCGGCTGCAATGGGTCGATAGCAGACTGTGGGAGGTGGGTGTACGTGGAGGCCAGGACGGATCATCGTCGGCAGAACGCCAGAGAGTCTAAAGCTGTTTGAAAAACCTTTCGGTTTCAGTGTGTGAAAATCCTTGAGTCCGCAATCATTAGAGGGAGTAAGTCCTGCTAGAGAAAAGCGTTGTCCGGCCGATACAGGCTTTCTGAAGATGGAACTCAAATAGGCTTAGATGATGCTCGACAAGGATAGGTACGATTTGGTTTACACGAGCGCAGCTGATCTTGGTGACGCACATAGGCCGCGCCTGAACAGCGTGGTGATCGATGGACTGGGCGGATCAGTGGGTGAAATGTTTCCTGGCTTTGCAGCAGCCTTTCCTCGTACCGTTACGGCGATCGAGCGTGAGTAGGCTTTGCCGGTAGTCTTGTTCGAGCGTTTTAAGGGTACCTGGATAGCATCGCTGGCGGCTGAAGCGCGGGCGCTCAATCTGTTTTTCCACCTAGTGCCCGAAACGCTTGAAACCGAAGGGCCTATATTCGAGCGCAACTGTGCGATGCTGCCCCCGCGCTGGAAGGAGCTGTATCGCTATTTCTGGTCTTTTATGTTGACCGAACGTTCCTATTGCTCCATGGATTGGACCAACACCCCGTTTTCCTACAGCGGACGCCTGACAATCGAGCGTTATCGAGTACTGCGCGGGGTGAAAAAGGTGTTGGTCAGGGATTTCGTCAAAAGCATCCAGGCGAGTTCCGTGCACTACCTGTATTGCTGGCTGTTGACTGATGCGGGCGATGCCCTGTTTCTTGACGAAGGCACGTGCGACGGAAAAGTCTATCACGTCAAGAACGGTGACTTGGCTGGTTATCGTTTGCTCGATGATCCGGAGACTGTGCTGGACAACTACTTGGCGCACTACGTGACGACGCAATCGCCAGAGGCTTTTGACTTCAGGGCGTAAAGGCGATGAGCTGCAGGTCTGAGGCAAGCGATACCAATTTGGAGCGGCAGCTTCTCCAACTCCCTTCAGCCCGAGGTGGGCTCATCTTTGCTCGGTTTGGGCATAAATGGGCAGGCGTTATCCTTTAACGAGGATGATATGCTCCGCCGTTTACCAGACAGGGAACGTGGTAATGGGCAAAAGGCTGGAAGCTGTTCGGGAGTGGATGACGCCACGGAGGCGTTTCTGGGCAGGCGTTACTTTGTACGCAGCCAGCATTATCGTGCCGGTAGTCAGCCCCGGCACGAGCGTAGGTTGGCTGATTGGGCCTGCCAGCGTTTTCATCGTGGGTAGCTTCATGTCCGTGGCGAATGGCAAACGAACCAGCCAGCCAGAGCCGCCGAAGCGGAAGGCCAAAAAGGGCTTTGGCAGCAGGGTCGTTGCTGGATTCTTTATTGCCGTGGTGTTGTGGGTGGCGTTCGGCCTCTATCTCTGCAACACGTCGCAAAGCAATGAAGATGCTCAGGTCCGGGAGGCAGTTGAAGGATGCCACGAGGAGGCGGACAGCTATTCTGGCCCGGCGCTGGGTAAGCACGTCATCGAAGACGTCTGCCGAAAGCTGGAGGCCGAATTGCGCAAGCCATTGAGCGAAACATGAAAAAAGTGAAAGCACCCGGAAACGCCAGGGTGCTGGAACAGTTATTGCTGTAACCCTGAGACATTGAGCACGCGGAGAGCGCCAAAATGACTCAGGATGACCGCTATTACATGGTTTTCGTTGTGGTTGCCGTGCTGGTCCTGGACCTGGCAGCGACCTTGGTGTTTCTGAAGGCTATCGCCTGACCCCGATAGTGGGCTCGGCAATACGCGAAGTTGGGGCTGTTTGCCATCAGCGCATGACGGCCGCAACATGAAATCTTGCAGTGAAGAAGACCAGCGGCTACCCGCCGGCTGAACATCCAGCCCTTGTGCAGTCCAACGTATGCAAGGCCTGGTTTCACCTGGCCGGAGGTAAGCACATGAAACGCAAGACTGCATGGGTCGTCGTGGTGTCAGGGTTACTGTTGCTCAGTGGATGCTGGCCGTATTGGCACGATGGCAGGCATCACCGTCATTACTATGACGGCGACCATCATGGTCAGGAGTACCGCCGCTACTGATGGTGTAGATAACGTTCAGGGCACCACAAGTTCTCCCTAACCCATATAGCAAACAAACATATGGCCTGCCCGTGCTTGAGCAGTAACATGGGCGAACGAAAACTAAAAAAGGGCTTGGCAACACTTTCCCAGATTTGCGATGGGGGCAGCAGGAGCGTGTCGCGTGAAGAGCTCAAGATCGCTAGCAGGTGCTTTACTTTTTCCCGCATTAGCCACATTGCTTATGGCCGGTTGTGCACAAAACCGTGACGTGCGAGACGGCCATGATTATACCTCTGGCTCCACCGAGAAAAGTCCACCCGCCTACCTGGGGTGCGTAAAGGGCGAACTTCCAGGCAATGTGAAAGCCTACGAGGTCGACGGCAACAACACGGTCAGATTGTTCATCGAAAGTACCGACCCCAGCAAGGCAGATGGCCTGGTCGAACTGCGCAGCACGGGAACCCGCCACCAGTTCACGGCTTATCAACGCGATGCCTGGTACGACCATGGCAGGTTGCTGGATGCCGCCTTGATGTGTTCCAAAGCGTGATCCAATAAACCCTATTGCACAAAAAGCCCGCCAGCGAGAGCGGGCTTTTTGTGCGGGTGCCGGTCGCAAAACTCGATTGGTGCCGGTTTGCCAGGTATCAGTATCGGCCACAACAGCGTAGTCGCCGCAAACAGCGTGGTGACCCAGGATGTCCCACCGAACGCGCTTTACGCCGGTTCACCGGCGAAGTTCAAGAAGTGGCTGGTATCGCCGGAGGTGGCGTAAGCTACGCTTCTTTTTGCTTTTGCCAGCCCCGCCCGTAATAATCCGGGCATTTGGATGGAGTAAAGCGGGTGGAAGCAAGAAGCGTTGTTGCTGAAATGTTCATCGGGATCCCGACGCATTTCTGGGTGTTGCCAGTTGCCGGCCTGGTTGCTTTCTACGGCCTGAAATGGGCCGGCAAATACCCTCGTCGTGCCACCCTGCTGCAGGTGCTCACCTACCTGTTGTTGCTTGTTCTGGCGGTGCTGCCCAACGGCTTTTATGCCCTGTTTCCGCCTGCTCCGGCACCTGAGGTGCTGCTGAACAACGCGCCTTTGACCAATTACGAAGGCCTGTTCTATCTGGATGCGTTTTATGTGTTCAGTGGGTGGGCGCTGAGCAAAGTGGCAAAGCTCAAGTTCAGTTGATTCGTTGCCCAGTCCCTTGAGGTAAACAATGGAACAGAAATTGCTGATCCATTGAAAACCGTTGCATTTGGGGGATACGGCAATGCTTCCTGAAGACCTGTACGTCATGTTTTTCTTTGTTGCCAGCGTGTTGGCCCTGGATGTTGCGGCCCTCAGGCTTTACCGGGGCGCCAGGCCCTGAACCCCATGTTTGGGGGCGCTGAGCCGGGTCAAGGCATAAAAGCATTCGGATGGCCAAACCGCTCGGGTCGTTCATTTGCGAGCACCGTCAATATCGTCGATCCTGGCGGCGACAGAGCGTAGTTCATCGGCCACTACATCAATGGACTTGATATGCGCCGTGACATCGATTTCGCTCTGCGAGGTGCCACGGGCTTCCATGAACCTGGCGTGCCCGCTCATGGCCTGACTGAGTTGGTCCAGGTGGTCAGCTGTCCTGACCAGGTCTGACTTGATGCTATGAAGCGATTCCATGCTGGTAAAGGTCTTCCCTGATCGTCACGTCAACGGTGCTGAAAGCATCGCCGCAGGCCAGGGTGAAACGCAACCTTTTTGTGGCCGAAACTACAACAGCTGTGGAACAGCCGCACCAGCCGGGGCAGGGCTGTTTGCCGGTGCCTGCAGAGCACTACGGCCATAGAAGAACATTGCGGTTACCCAAGCGCTCAGCCACACGAAGATACCGGCCCAGAACGTGTGAGACATATAGTGCCAGCCCTGCAATACCCGGGTAGTACCGTACACGAACCCAACCAGCAGAATGGCCACCAGCAGTTTGCGGGCATGCACCCAGCGGTGGCGCAGTGCTACGAAATACAGGGCCAGCAAGGTGAAGCCGCTGGAAGCATGGCCACCTGGCCAGCAACGGCCATCGCCGGCCTTGCTCCACCAGGAGAAGTTTTCGAACCATTCCACCCGGGCTTGATGGCCACCGTACAGCGTGGTTTCTACCGGGCAGTACACACTGGTATGGCTTTTCAGGTAATGAATGACGGTGGTGCTCAGCGCGAACGCCACTACGACGAACAGCAGATCGCGGCGGTGCCGGGTGGTAAAGCGGAGCACCGGCGCGATGCGGGCTTTTTCCAGTAGCCGGGTAACGCCCAGTTGCGGGCGGTTTGCCAGGCGTGGCCAGATGAAGGACAGCAAGCTGCCGATGACCGCCAGCTCACCGGTCCAGTCCGGCAGTATCCGTGGCCACTTGTGGGTGACTTTTTCGAACCATTGATTGTGCAGTAGCGGGAACTGGCCGGTAGCAGGGTCAAGCAGCAGGTTGCTGATCCACCGGTCGAGTTCTGTGAGGTCGAATGCCACGAATACGATGGCCGCCAGCAATAATGGCAGCAGCAGGTTGTTACGGTAGAAGGTGGCGCGGCCGGGCATGTTCAGAGTTCCTTCGCATCAACAAGTTTGCGCCATTGGCTGGCATCCATCTGGCCCAGGAGCTTCGCTTTACCATCGCTACCCTGAGTGATGAACAGGGCGCTGGCATAGCTGTTGGAACGGGCACTGTCAGGTACTTCAAGCGCCTGTTCCAACTGCTCCATGCAGCCGCTGTGGCTGACCAGCACCAGGTTATGCCCGCTTCGCTTGTGGGCAAAAGCGTTCTTTGCAAACTGGCCGTCGCACTGGGCAAGCCAGTCTTGCGTGGCGATGGTGTTACCGAACATGGCTTGTGCCGTTTGCCGGGTGCGCACCTCCGGGCTGGCCCATACATCGGCTGCGCCCAGGCCCAGGTGTTGCAGGCCGACGCCTACATCGGAGGCCGTACGGCTGCCCGCAACGGTGATACCGGTGGGGTCGCCCAGGCAGGCACCGCGGGAGCGGTCGCAGCGTTCGGCATGACGCAGCACGACAATGACCGAACCTTTCGACCACTGGGCATGAAGCCCGCTGCGCTGGAGTTGTTGCGGATTGCCAAGATCGGGAAGCGCCGCGCGGGTGTGGGCCCAGGACGCCGTCACGGCCAGTGCCAGCAACACGCACAACACTGCGATCAGCACGCTGCGCGAAGGCAGGCGCAAGGCCTGGCTAGCCCTGAGGTTCGGGGATTTGACGATGACGCCTTGCAGCATGCTACCACTCCTGTCAGCTCGTTCTGTTGGCGAGCGCCGGCACTGTAGGCAGCGGGATGTGAGCAGAGAGTGACCTGAATGTGAAAAATGCCTTGGGCCTGCGTTTGCGGGCAAACGGGGCCTCACATTTTTTGTGCGTTTAAAAAATCATGTATATCAACAAGATGAAAGAGATATCTAATGTTGATAATCCAGTTATTGGACGTGCCATGACCAACAGCAGGTTGACGAACGGACTTTGTTTTGCTGTATTGAAACCGGTTTCATCGCTATCACAATAATCATAAGGACTGCCCATGACCGACGCGCCTGCCCATGCCCGCGAACGGGTCACCATCAGCGAAGTAGCGCGTGTCGCTGGCGTTTCCAAGGCCACCGTCTCCCGTTACATCGGTGGCGACCGTCAGTTGCTGGCTGATGCCACCGCCAAGCGCCTGGAAGAGGTGATCGAACGCCTCGGCTATCGCCCCAACCAGATGGCACGCGGGCTCAAACGTGGCCAGACGCGGCTGATCGGCATGCTGGTCGCGGATATCCTCAACCCCTATTCGGTGGCCGTGATGCATGGCGTGGAAACCGCTTGCCGTCAGCATGGCTACAGCCTGGTGGTGTGCAACACCGACCGTGACGACGAGCAGGAGCGCCAGCACCTGGTAGCCCTGCAGTCGTACAACGTTGAAGGCTTGATCGTGAACACGCTCGGTCACCACCCCGGAGAACTGCTCAACCTGCAACGCACTGTCCCCATGGTATTGGTCGACCGCCAGTTGCCCGAACTGAATGTGGATCTGGTTGGGCTGGACAATACCGACGCGGTCGAGCAGGCCCTGGACCACCTGCAGGCCCAGGGCTACCGCGATATCCTGGCAGTCACCGAACCCCTCGACGGCACCAGTTCGCGCCTTGAGCGGGTGCAGGCGTTTGGCGCGTCGGTCAGCCGTCGCGTCGGTATGCGCCAGCAAGTGCTGGAAACAAACGCCCGGCTACACGGCGAACTGGCTTCTTTCCTCTGCGCCAATGGCCATGGCCCGCAGGCGATCTTTACCTTCAACGGCGTCGCCACCCTGGCGGTGACCAAGGCACTGCACCAGGCGGGGCGCAACATGTTCGCGGACGTCGGGCTGATTGCCCTGGACGACCTCGACTGGTACCCCTTGGTCGGCAATGGCATTACTGCGCTGGCCCAGCCCACCGAACGTATCGGTGTGGCGGCTTTCGAAAGCCTGCTCGGTCGCTTGCGCGGTGATAGCGGGGCCGCGCGACGCATCGACTTCAAGGCCGACCTGATCATCCGAGGTTCAACCCACCCACGTTAATCAGTGGCAGGTAGCTGCATGCCTGCTGTTTTCTAAAAATGAAACCGGTTTCATAAGGACAAGAACAATGCACCCGAACCCCGTTTCCATCAGCCTTTCAAGTTACGGCGCCGACTTTGTGCGGCAACGTGGCCAGGAGCAATTCCTGGGCCTGCTGTCAGCCGCTGGCGTCAGCCGCGTGGAGTTGCGCGAAGAATTGTTCGCCAGCGCTCCAGACGCCGCTGCGCTGGGGGCGGTCATTGCTGCGCTAGGCCTGGAATGCCTGTATTCCACGCCCCTTGAGTTGTGGACCGAGCAAGGTACTCCCGACCCGTTGCTGCTGCACAAGCTGGAAATCGCCAGGGCGCTTGGCGCGGTCGCGCTGAAGGTTTCCCTGGGGCACTACGGCAAGCGCTGCGATGTAACGGCGTTGGCGGCGCTACTGCCCGCCGATGGCCCGCTGCTGTTGGTGGAGAATGACCAGACCGCTCAAGGTGGCAGGCTCCAGCCAATGCTGGGTTTCTTTCAGCGTGCCGAGGTACTCGGGTTACGCGTGGGCATGACCTTCGACATCGGTAACTGGCAGTGGCAGGGCGAGTCTGCTCGGCAAGCCGCAAGACAGCTTGGCCGCTGGGTGCGGTATGTGCACTGCAAGGCTGTGCAGCGGCGGGTTGATGGTCGCCTGGTCGCCGTACCCCCACAAGCGGCAGACCTCCAGGCGTGGTCGGCGATGATGACCGGGTTCGCCCCCGGCGTGGTGCGCGCCGTCGAGTACCCCTTGGCAGGTGACGACCTGCTGGCGCTGACCCGCACCCAGGTGCGCAGCCTGTCTGCACTGGGCGCAGGAGAGGGGGTGAGCCATGCATGAGCATGATGTGCTGTGTTTTGGCGAGACAATGGCCATGTTTGTCGCCGAGCAGGCCGGGGGCCTGGCCACTGTCAGCCAGTTCGGCAAACGCATCGCCGGCGCGGACAGCAACGTAGCCATTGGCCTCGCCCGGTTGGGCTTCAAGGTCCGCTGGTTGAGCCGGGTGGGTAACGACTCGTTGGGCCGCTTCGTGCTCGAAAGCTTGCGCCGCGAAGGCCTGGACTGCTCCGGCGTCGAAGTCGATGGCAATTACCCTACGGGTTTTCAGCTCAAATCCCGCAGCGATGATGGTAGCGACCCGGTGGTGGAGTACTTTCGCCGTGGTTCGGCGGCCAGCCAGCTGTCGCCCGCGCACATCCGCGCAGACTGGCTGCAAGCCCGCCACCTGCACGCCACCGGCATCCCGCTGGCGCTGTCGCAGGGGTGTCGCGCATTGTCGCATGCCCTGGTAGACGCCATGCGCGCCGCCGGGCACAGCATTTCCTTCGACCCAAACCTGCGCCCGTCCCTGTGGCCAGACCAAGCCAGCATGGTGCGCGAAATCAATGCCCTGGCGGCCAAGGCTGACTGGGTTTTGCCGGGCCTGGAGGAGGGCCGGTTGCTGACCGGTCAGCGTTCACCCGCGGACATCGCTGGCTTCTACCTCGACCAGGGCGTTGAGTTGGTGGTGATCAAACTGGGAGACGCGGGTGCCTATTTCCGTAGCTCCAAAGGCGAAGGGCAGGTGGCGCCGGTACCGGTCAGCCGTGTGGTGGACACTGTCGGTGCCGGTGATGCGTTTGCCGTGGGTGTACTAAGCGCGCTACTGGAGGGCCGTGCCGTGGCCGAAGCGGTAGCACGCGGCAACTGGTGCGGCAGCCGCGCCGTGCAGTCGCGTGGTGACATGGAAGGGCTGCCGCTGCGCCATGAACTGGAGGCCACTGACCTGCGCACGAGTGCGTGAACCCACCCCCGAAACACCTGTTGCCACAAAAACAACAAGCTCAGGAGAGTCAAACCATGCAAAGCCAAAGCCTGGCACCGCGCCGCTGGTGGTACATCATCCCGATTGTGTTCTTTACCTATAGCCTGGCGTACCTGGACCGCGCCAATTACGGTTTCGCCGCAGCGTCCGGCATGGCCGAAGACCTGCACATCACGCCCGTGCTGTCTTCGCTGCTGGGGGCGCTGTTCTTCCTCGGGTATTTCTTCTTCCAGGTGCCTGGCGCCATTTACGCCGAAAAGCGCAGTGTGAAGAAGCTGATCTTCGTTTGCCTGATCCTCTGGGGTGGCCTGGCCACGCTGACGGGCATGGTCAGCAACGTCTACATGCTGATCGGTATCCGCTTCCTGCTGGGGGTGGTCGAGGCCGCAGTCATGCCGGCGATGCTGGTGTACCTGTGCCACTGGTTCACCCGTGCCGAGCGCTCGCGCGCCAATACCTTCCTGATGCTGGGCAACCCGGTGACCATCCTGTGGATGTCGGTGGTTTCGGGCTACCTCATCAAGCATTACGACTGGCGCTGGATGTTCATCATTGAAGGCCTGCCCGCCGTGATCTGGGCGTTCTTCTGGTGGCGCCTGGTGGATGACCGCCCGGCCCAGGTCAGCTGGCTGAGCGAACAGGAAAAGCAAGCCCTTCAGCAGGCGCTGGCTGCCGAACAGCAGGGTATCAAACCGGTGAAGAATTACCGGGAGGCGTTCCGCTCGCCGCAGGTAATCATCCTGGCGCTGCAGTACTTCTGCTGGAGCATCGGCGTGTATGGCTTCGTGCTCTGGCTGCCTTCGATCCTCAAGCAGGCGGCCAACGTCGATATCGTGCAGGCCGGCTGGCTGGCTTCGGTGCCTTACCTGGCCGCAGTGCTGGCCATGGTGAGCGTGTCCTGGGCGTCCGACCGCCTGCAAAAGCGCAAGCGTTTCGTCTGGCCGCCGCTGCTGATCGCCGCCGTGGCGTTTTATGGCTCGTATGCGCTGGGCAGCGATCATTTCTGGCTGTCCTACGCGCTGCTGGTGGTGGCCGGCGCTTGCATGTACGCCCCCTATGGCCCGTTTTTCGCCATCGTGCCAGAGATCCTGCCGGCCAATGTCGCGGGCGGCGCCATGGCACTGATCAACAGCATGGGTGCGCTGGGCTCGTTTGGTGGTTCATGGCTGGTGGGCTACCTCAACGGCGCCACGGGCGGGCCGGGTGCCTCTTACCTGTTCATGTGCGGTGCGCTGCTGACAGCGGTGGTGCTTACCGCCGCACTCAATACTTCCCAGACGACTGGCCAGGCCAAGCGCGGCGGCTCGCGTTTTGCGATGAACCCTTAGGAACCCTGCAATGAAGAAACGAATCGTCTTGTACAAACGCTTGTCCGATGACCTGATGGCACGCTTGCGCGAGCAAGTCGAGGTGACGTGGGTGGACACTGCCCAGGCCGATGGGCTTGCCCGCCTGCGCGATGCCTTGCCAGGTGCACACGGGCTGCTGGGGGCCAGCCTGCGCCTGGACGCCAGCCTGCTCGATCTGGCGCCAACGCTGGAAGTGGTGGCCAGCGTGTCGGTAGGGGTGGACAACTACGACATCCCTGAACTCACACGGCGTGGCGTGATGCTGACCAACACGCCCGACGTGCTCACCGAGACCACCGCCGACACCGGTTTTGCCCTGATACTGGCCACCGCCAGGCGTGTAGTGGAGTTGGCAAACTGGGTACGCGACGGCCACTGGCAGGCCAACCTCGGCCCGGCGCATTTTGGCAGCGATGTGCATGGCAAGACGCTGGGGATAATCGGCATGGGCCGCATCGGCGAGGCGCTGGCCCGGCGTGCCGCCGCCGGGTTTGGCATGCGCGTGCTGTATCACAGCCAGCGTACCAAGCCTGACGTGGAGGCACGCTATGGCGCACGCCAGTGTAGCCTGGCTGGCCTGCTGCAACAGGCGGACTTTGTTTGCCTGACCGTGCCGTTGAATGCCGCAACCGAAGGCTTGATCGGCGCCCGGGAACTGGCATTGATGAAGCCTGAGGCGATCCTTGTGAACATTTCCCGTGGGCGCGTGGTAGATGAACCCGCACTGATCGAAGCGCTGCGCACCCGGCGCATCCGTGCGGCCGGCCTGGATGTGTTCGTGCAAGAGCCGTTATCGCAGACCTCGCCACTGCTGCAACTCGATAACGTAGTGGCAACGCCGCATATCGGTTCTGCCACTGAGGAAACCCGCCATGCCATGGCGCGTTGCGCCGTGGACAACCTGCTGGCCGCGTTGGCGGGAGAGCGGCCTGCACACCTTGTAAACGAGGTGCGTGGGCGCTGAGATCAATGGGCCGCCACGCGGCCCATTGACGGCTTTACAAGGCCTTGGCCAAAAACGCTGCGGTGCGGCTTTGCGCGCAGCCAGCCACCTCCCGGGGAGGGCCGCTGACCACCACCTTGCCCCCGGCATCCCCGGCCCCCGGGCCAATATCGATCACCCAGTCACTTTGCGCCACCACCCGCATGTCATGTTCGACCACCACCACGCTGTGCCCGGCATCGACCAGGCGGTTAAGCTGCACCAGCAGGCGGTCGATGTCTTGTGGGTGCAGGCCGTTGGTAGGTTCATCCAGCACATACAGCGTCACCCCGCGGGCCATGCGTTGCAATTCGGTGGCCAGCTTGATGCGCTGGGCCTCGCCGCCGGACAGCTCGGTGGCAGGCTGGCCCAGGCGCAGGTAGCCCAGGCCGATATCCTGCAGCACTTGCAGGCAGCGACGTGCCGCCGGCAGCTCGGCGAACACTTGCAGAGCATGGTCGACAGTCAATTGCAGTACTTGCGCAATGTTCATGCCCTGCCAGGTCACTGCCAGGGTTTGCGGGTTGTAGCGCGCACCATGGCAGGTCGGGCAGGGCGCATAGACGCTGGGCATGAACAGCAATTCGACGCTGACAAAGCCTTCACCCTCGCAGTTGGCGCAACGGCCCTTGGCCACGTTGAACGAAAAGCGCCCGGCATCGAAGCCTTGCGCCTTGGCCTGCTCGGTAGCGGCAAACAGCTTGCGCACAGTGTCGAACAGGCCGGTGTAGGTGGCCAGGTTGGAGCGGGGCGTGCGGCCGATCGGCTTCTGGTCGACCTGCACCAGGCGTTTTATGGTGCCCAGGCCAGCGCTGACCTGCCCGCTGCCGGCCTGTTCAGGCTCATCCTCCAGGCTCTGCTCTTCGGGCTCGCTGGGTTGCTCGGCATGGCCCAGGTGCGCACCTACCAGCTCAAGCAGCGCCTGGCTCACCAGGCTGGACTTGCCCGAACCGGAAATACCGGTCACGGCAGTGAAGCAGCCCAGCGGGAATTCTGCGCTGAGGTTAACGAGGTTGTTGCGGGTGATGCCTTCCAGCTTCAGCCAGTCCAGGGCCTGGCGTGGTGCACGCGTGGCCTGGGCCGTTGCAGCGAACAGGTAGGCGCGGGTGGACGAATGCTCGACCCCCGCCAGGCCTGCAGGTGGCCCGCTGTACAGAATGGTGCCGCCGTACTCACCGGCAGCAGGCCCCACATCCACCAGCCAGTCGGCGCGACGCATGGTGTCCAGGTCATGCTCAACCACATAGACCGAGTTGCCGGCGCGCTTCAACCGTTGCAGGGCTTCGAACAAGGCCTCGCTGTCGGCGGGGTGCAAGCCGGCCGAGGGCTCGTCGAGCACGTAGATCACACCGAAAAGCTGCGAATTCAGCTGGGTGGCCAGGCGCAAGCGTTGCAGCTCACCGGAGGACAGGGTCGGTGTGCTGCGCTCTAGCGCCAGGTAGCCCAGGCCCAGGTCAAGCAGGGTGTCGATGCGTTCCAGCAGCTCGTTGGCGATGCGCTGGGCGGCCAGGCGTTTTTCCAGGGTCAGCCCTTCCTGCTGTTGCTCCAGGTAGTCCGCTGCCGCTACGTTGCGCAATACCTCGGCCAATGCCTGCAGCGGCAGGTGCGACAGTTCAGCGATATCCAGCCCGGCAAAGGTTACCCCCAGTGCCTCGCGCTTAAGGCGTTTGCCCTGGCACATCGGGCAGGGGCTGGGGCGCATGAACCGGGACACGCGCTTGCGCATCTGTGCACTTTGCGAATGCATGAAGGTGTGCAGCACATAGCGGCGCGCGCCCATGAACGTGCCCTGGTAACTGGGCTCCTGCTTGCGCTTAAGGGCGGCGCGGGTCTGGGCCGGGGTCAGGCCGGCATACACAGGGGCGGTTGGGGTTTCTTCGGTGAACAGAATCCAGTCGCGTTGTGCCTGAGGCAAATCACGCCAGGGGATATCAACGTCATAGCCCAGCGTCACCAGGATGTCTCGCTGGTTCTGGCCCTGCCAGGCCATCGGCCATGACGCAACTGCACGTTCACGAATCGTCAGCGATGGGTCGGGGACCATGGTGGCTTCGGTCACTTCGTAAACCCGGCCCATGCCATGGCATTGCGGGCAGGCGCCTTGCGGTGTATTTGGCGAGAAGTCTTCGGCATGAAGCATCGCCTGGCCAGCCGGGTAGTGGCCGGCACGGGAATAGAGCATGCGAATGGAACTGGACAACGTGGTCACGCTGCCCACTGAGGAGCGCGCACTTGGGGTACCACGTTGTTGTTGCAAGGCCACCGCAGGCGGCAAGCCTTCGATGGCATCCACGTCCGGCACGCCAACCTGGTCGATCAGGCGTCGGGCATAGGGCGCCACCGATTCGAAATAGCGGCGCTGAGCCTCGGCGTACAGCGTTGAAAAGGCCAGCGAAGACTTGCCTGAGCCAGACACGCCTGTGAACACCACCAGTGCATCGCGAGGGATATCGACATCGATGTTCTTCAGGTTGTGCTCGCGGGCGCCGCGCACGCGGACGAAACCGGTCGGGGGCGTTTGGCGTGGGGGCATGGCGCGGTCCTTTGCAGTTGAACAGCGCGCCACGTTAACAGTAAAAACACAAGGCTTGCCGGGATATTGCGTGTGCCAGACAGATCTGAGAGTTAGCGCCGAGCACCGAGCGCGTTAGTTTGGCCGGGGAGTTAGCAATCACGGAAATCAAAGCATGCGAAGTTCACAACTCATGGCCCCGAATCGGCAATTGACAGCCCTGGCTTCTGGTCATTTGCCGCGTCGCCCCTACATGCCCTATGGCTATCAGCTTGCGCAAAAGGGATACCTGCTAGGCTTCGCCGCCGAGCCAGACGTGTCACTGCGTCACTGTTATCTGCTTGGCAATGGCAAGCGTGCCTACGGTACGGTACTGATGCGATTTCACAGCCCGGACACGCTCAGCCCTTTTGCGCGTGGCGGTATCAATGCCTACGCCTATTGCAAGGGCGACCCCGTGAACAACGTGGACCGGGATGGGCATTCGCCTACGCGTATTGTGAGCCAGGGGGCGGGGCTTGTGTGGGGGACGGTGGGCATGCTGTCTTCATTGAACAAGGCCTCCAGAACAATCGTCAAACGATCGGTTGCCAAGGCCAAGGGGTTGCCAGTGCCTGGCGAGTTCGATGCTGCAAGCCGAACCAACAATTCAATGATCTTCAATGGTGGTTTTGCCGCGACCCTGAGCAAAGTGCCTGGTGTGGCAATGGCATATGCGTTTCCGTCAGCTTCTTTGGCAAGTGAAGCACTCAACGTGGTGGCAATGGGAGGCGCGGCAGTCGCCGGGGTGGGCAAACTGAGACAGTTGTTCAGCGACATGAAATTGACGTTTCAGGAAGCCAGGCTCAACAGGCTCCCATTGAGAAAACTGGCACTGGAGTCAGTGAAAGAGGCTACCGGCTGGAACCGTATACGTGGCAGGGAGTCGGCCATCCTTGAGCCCATAGCAGAGCAAGTATTGCTGGTGCGTATAGCTGCCGGCAGTGTGACCCCGTAGCCAACGTGCATGGGTACTTTCGGTTCCACACGGTGAAACCACATTAGATTGTGCTTCCAGCCTGCTCGCGGTTACCTGTCACCAAGCACGACCTGCCTTACCCGTCGTGACCTCAAGGCGAACAACAAGAACGGGAAACCACCCGCGCGAGGAGACTCTGCATGTCCCGACATCAGCACATACGGGCCTGGCTGAACGAAGTAGCCAGCGACCTGCACGCTATCCGTCATGATATCCATGCCCACCCCGAACTGGGCTTTGAAGAAAGCCGCACCTCTGCATTGGTCGCCCGGCTGTTGGAGGAGTGGGGCTATGAGGTGCACACCGGCATCGGCAAGACCGGCGTGGTCGGCGTGCTGCGCAATGGCAGTAGTCCACGTCGCCTGGGTTTGCGCGCAGACATGGACGCGCTGCCCATCCACGAAGCGACTGGCGCCGCCTACAGCAGCCAGCACCAGGGTTGCATGCACGCCTGCGGCCATGACGGCCACACCACCATGCTGCTGGGCGCTGCCCGCTACCTGGCGGCAACCCGGCAGTTCGACGGCACGCTTACGCTGGTTTTCCAACCGGCCGAAGAGGGCCAGGGTGGCGCCGAGGCGATGCTGGCCGATGGGCTGCTGGAGCGTTTCCCCTGCGATGCACTGTTCGGTATGCACAACATGCCGGGGCTGCCGGCCGGGCACCTGGGCTTTCGCGAAGGGCCGATGATGGCTTCGCAGGACTTGCTCACCGTCACCCTCGACGGGGTTGGCGGGCATGGCTCGATGCCCCATCTGACCGTGGACCCGCTGGTGGCGGCGGCCAGTGTGGTGATGGCGCTTCAAACCGTGGTGGCGCGCAACATCGATGCGCAGGAGGCTGCCGTGGTTACGGTAGGCGCCTTGCAGGCTGGCGAAGCAGCCAACGTGATTCCGCAACAGGCGCTGCTGCGCCTGAGCCTGCGTGCGCTCGATGCCGAGGTGCGGGCGCAGACCCTGGAGCGGGTGCGGGCGATCATCGTCAGCCAGGCCGAAAGCTTTGGCTGCCGTGCCACCATCGAGCACCGCCCGGCCTACCCCGTGTTGGTCAACCATGCAGCGGAGAACGCCTTTGCAACCCAGGTAGGGGTGGAGTTGCTGGGTGCCGAAGCGGTGGATGGCAACACCCGCAAGCTGATGGGCAGCGAAGACTTTGCCTGGATGCTGCAACGCTGCCCGGGCGCCTACCTGTTCATCGGCAACGGCGTGGGGCGGCCGATGGTGCACAACCCGGCCTACGACTTCAACGACGACATCCTGCTGACAGGCGCCGCTTATTGGGGCGCGCTGACAGAGCGCTGGCTCGCGCCCGCCTGACCTTGCGTTTTTACCACTGCCGCTGGAACCCGGGCGCAACCGCGCCTGGGCGATCACCCAATCATCGTGTGGAGTGTTTCTATGCAGAGTTCGAGCACCGGCGTGTCGCGTACCCGGCAGGTTGTGGCTGCCGTCATTGGCAACGCCCTGGAGTGGTATGACTTTATCGTGTACGGCTTTCTGGCCAGCATCATCGCCCGACAGTTCTTCCCGTCCGACGACGAGTACGCCTCGCTGCTGATGGCCTTGGCCACCTTTGGCGTCGGCTTTTTCATGCGCCCGGTGGGCGGTGTGTTGCTGGGCATGTATTCCGACCGCAAAGGCCGCAAGGCGGCGATGCAGATGATCATCCGCCTGATGACCGTGTCCATCGCCATGATCGCTTTTGCTCCCGACTACCTGGCCATTGGCATGGCCGCGCCGATGCTGATCGTGGTGGCGCGCATGCTGCAGGGCTTTGCCACCGGTGGCGAGTACGCCAGTGCCACGGCATTTCTGGTGGAAAGCGCACCCGCGCACCGCAAGGGGCTGTATGGTTCGTGGCAACTGGTGGGGCAGTGCCTGGCGGTGTTTTCCGGAGCGGCGATGGTGGCCCTCGTTACACACCTGTGTTCGCCTGAGGCGCTGGACAGCTGGGGTTGGCGCATCCCGTTCGTGCTCGGCCTGCTGATCGGCCCGGTGGGGCTGTGGATCCGCAAGCACATGGAAGAGCCCGAGGAGTTCGTCGAGGCGCGCCGGCAGGCCAAGGGCCAGTCGCCCAGCCTGTGGCAGGTGCTGCGTGAGCATCGGCGCAGCGTGCTGGTGTCGATGGGGCTGGCCTGTGGTGCGACGGTGTCGTTCTATGTGGTGCTGGTGAACATGCCGACCTTCGCTCACAAGAATCTCGGTCTGCCGCTGGATCAGGTGCTGCTGATACAGATGTTCGCCGTCGGGCTGATGACGGTGGTCATTCCGTTGGCCGGCGCATTGTCTGACCGGGTGGGGCGTCGGCCGGTGCTGATGGCCTTCACTCTGGCGTTTTTCGTGATGGTCTATCCACTGTACATGTGGGTGGCTGCCGCGCCTTCGCTGGAACGCCTGCTGGTGATGCAACTGCTGCTGTGCACGGCCATTGGTGGCTTCTTCGGCCCGGCGCCTACTGCCCTGGCCGAGCAGTTCCCGGTCGAGGTGCGCTCTACCGGTGTGTCTGTGGCCTATAACGTGGCGGTGATGGTGTTCGGCGGCTTTGCCCCGTTGATCGTTACCTGGCTGAGCAAGGTACTCGGCACCCCTGTGGCACCGTCGTTCTACGTGCTGTTCGCCTGCTTGCTGACACTGCTCGGCACCTATTGCCTGAAAGAGGCCCCCCGAGCGGGCAAGCCTGCCGCTTTCAACCTTGGAGTAAAACCGTGATGCCCCTAGCCATCGACCCCATCGTTGCCCTCGATGCCGAGGCATTGTCCCAGGCCATCCATGCCCGGCAGGTATCGTGCCGGGAAGTGATGCAGGCCTACCTGGCGCATATCGAGCGCTACAACCCGCACGTTAACGCGCTGGTGTCATTGCGCCCGGCTGAGGCGCTGCTGGCCGAAGCTGATGAGCGTGACCGTGAACTGGCCCGTGGTCACTCGCGCGGCTGGATGCACGGCATGCCGCAGGCGATCAAGGACCTGGCGGCCACTGCCGGGCTGCGCACCACCCTGGGTTCGCCGCTGTTCGCCGAACAGGTGCCCGAGCATGACGCGATCAGCGTGGCGCGGGTGCGGGCGAGCGGGGCGCTGATTGTTGGCAAAAGCAACGTGCCCGAGTTCGGCCTTGGCTCGCAAACCTACAACACCCTGTTCGGCACCACTACCAATGCCTATGACCCACGACGCGTGGCCGGTGGCAGCAGTGGCGGCGCGGCGGCCGCGCTGGCCATGCGCCTGTTGCCGGTGGCTGACGGCAGCGACATGATGGGCTCGCTGCGCAACCCGGCGGCGTTCAACAATGTGTTCGGCCTGCGCCCGTCGCAGGGCCGCGTGCCTCATGGGCCTGCGCCCGAGCTGTACGTGCAGCAGTTGGCCACCGAAGGGCCGATGGGGCGTAGCGTGGTGGATGTGGCGCGGCTGTTGTCGACCCAGGCGGGTGTTGATGCGCGTGTACCGCTGTCGCTGAGCGAGGGCCGCCGCGATTTTGCCGCAGGGCTTGAGCGTGACTTGCGAGGCGTGCGGGTTGGCTGGCTGGGCGATTACAACGGCTACCTGCCGATGGATGACGGCGTGATGAGCTTGTGCGAATCAGCACTGGCCGATTTCGCCGAACTGGGTTGCCGGGTGGAGGCTTGCCAGCCGGCTTACGACCCGGCGCGCTTGTGGCAATGCTGGCTGACCCACCGCCACTTCCTGGTGCACGGCAACCTCGGTGCGGCCTATGCCGACCCGTCCAGGCGTGCATTGCTCAAACCTGAGGCACAGTGGGAAGTGGAAGGTGGCTTGCACCTGAGCGCCGCTGCGCTGTACCAGGCTTCGCTGGACCGCAGCGACTGGTACCGTGCCTTGGCCGACTTGTTCGAGCGTTACGACTACCTGCTGTTGCCGTCGGCCCAGGTGTTCCCTTTCGATGCAAAGCAGGCCTGGCCCACGGTGGTCGGGGGGCAGGCGATGGACACCTACCACCGCTGGATGGAAGTGGTGATCGGCCCGACCCTGGCCGGTCTGCCGAGCATCAGCATACCCATCGGCTTCAACAGTGCCGGGTTGCCCATGGGCCTGCAAATCATAGGCCCGGCCCAGGCCGACCACGCCGTGTTGCAACTGGCGTATGCCCATGAACAGCTCACCCGCTGGGTCGAGCGGCGCCCGCCAGCTTGCCTGCTGGCTTCATGAAGTCACTGGGCAGGCGCGGTTCTTGCTGGTTATGCTGACCATCCAGCTACAAGGAGGTCATACCCATGGGCATCACGGCAGACAGTGGCGGCGTGCGTTCGGTGGAGCGGGCGCTGGCCATCGTCGACCTGCTCGGCGAGCACCAGGCACTGGGCCTGGAAGAACTGCATTATCTGACTGGCCTGC
Source organism: Pseudomonas sp. NPDC008258 (assembly GCF_042956345.1). NCBI lineage: Bacteria > Pseudomonadati > Pseudomonadota > Gammaproteobacteria > Pseudomonadales > Pseudomonadaceae > Pseudomonas > Pseudomonas sp. NPDC008258. The sequence continues at coordinate 183,819 of NZ_JBIBGE010000003.1, read as the reverse complement.
CCAAGGCCACGGTGTCGCGCATGCTGGCCACCTTGCAGGAGCAGGGTTGGATCTACCGTGGCCTTAGCGACCGGCGTTATCGCCTGTGCGCGCGACGCCTGTTCGGTGACCGGCAGATGCGTTTCAAGCGGCGCCTGGTGGAAAGTGCTGCACCTATGCTGCTGGAGCTGAGCGAGCGCACCGGGTTGGTGGTGGACCTGTCGTGCTTCGACGGCGAGCGGCTGGAGGTAATGGAGAGCGCCATCCCCCAGGTGTTGCGCAAGCGCTACCCGCATACCTGCCAGATCGTCGGGCACCATGCCAGCCTGTTTCACTCGGCGATGGGCCGGGCATGCCTGGGAGAGTTGGCGGGGGATGAAGTGCAGCGTCTGGCGGCCCATCAGCGCCTGGGCGATGACACGCTGCTGCGTGATATCGAGGAAGATGCACACAAGGGCTTTGGCCAGCGAACCGAAGGGCACTGGGAATACCCGGTGCGCTTGCCGTTCCTGATTCGCGCCATTGCGCTGCCGGTGCATGCCGAAGGGCGCCTGGCCGGGAGTATTGCCTTGCACTGGCCGGTGGACCAGGCGCCTGTCGAGCAGGTGCTGAACCTGCACCTGACCAGCCTGGCCACCACCGTGGGCGATGTGCAGCGGGCCTTGGCCTGAATGCCCGCTTCCACAGGCTACGCGTGTTGCATGGGGTTGCACAGGACCTGTGGGAGCGGGCGAGCCCGCGAAGAGGCCGGTGCAGGCCACAACAAAGCATGCAGGTGTTACTGGCCCTCGCGAAACGCGCTAGGGCTCACCCCTGCCTGCTTGCGAAAAAACCGGCTGAAATACCCCACATCGACAAACCCCAGCTCATGGGCAATTTCCTTCACGCTCAGGCTCGAATGCCCGAGCATGCGCTTGGCCTCCAGTACCAGCCGGGCATTGATCACGTGCATCGGTGTCATGCCCAGATGTTCCTGGCACAACCGCCCCAGCGTGGCCAAGGTCATGCCCAGCTCGGCAGCGTAGTCGCCCAGAGGCCGATGGGTGCGGTAATGCATGTCTACCTGCTCACGAAACCCGGCCAGTTGTTGGCTGCGCCTGGATGGCGGGCGCTGTTCACCTTCAGCCGCCTGGGGTTCATGGCGCAGCACCTGGATCAGCAGCGTCAGTAGCAGTGCCATGCTGCTGGCCACATGTTCGCGGGCGCGGTTGTGGTACTCCTCGCGCAACGCATGGCATAGCGGCAGCAACGGGTCTTCGTCGGCGGCCCATGAGGGCAGGGCGATCACCTGGGGTTTGCGCACCTGGGGCAACAGCCCTGGTGCCAGCACCTGGGCGATGCTTTCCAGCGGGTGTTGAGTGGCGGTGATGACCTGGCCCTCGACGTGGCCGGCCCAATGGAAACCATGCACCACCTGCGCAGGTACATACACCACGCAAGGCGCCTGCACCTGCAGCCGGTCACTGTCGAACAGCACTTCACCCCCGCCGCTCTGCAGGTACAGCAGTTGTAGCAGGCCATCGTGACGGTGTGCGGCAATCTCCCAGTTGTGGGCGCCGGAGCGCTGGGAGATCTGCTCCACATGCAGGGCTTCGTGCCACACCGGTTGTGCGGTCTCGCCGTACAGGGCGTAGTTAGGGATCTTGTTCATGTTGTTGTAATTGTTCTGTTCGGTACCAGGCTACTGTGCCACAGCCGCCCGCAGGCTTCAGGTGGCAGAGGCAAAATTGTCGGGAATGTGGGGCTGGTTGCAGGTTTTGTCCATTCTGTCGGCGTGCCTGCCGGCCCTAGGCTGTGGCCCAGATGAAGCGACACTCTGGAGAGCAGCATGTACAACAACACTATTCCCTCTCAGTGGCTGGGCCTGGGCTCGACCGTATGTGTGGTAACCGGTGCAGCCGGTGGTATAGGGGCGGCCCTGGCAGCCGCCCTGGTCGAGCAGCAGGCCCATGTGGTGTTGCTGGACCGTGACCTGGACAAGTGCCGTGAATTGGCTGCCACCCTTGGCGAGCACAGTGTTGGCGAGGTCAGCGCCCTGGGCTGCGACATTGCCGACCCGGCCAGCGTGGAGCAGGCCGCTGCCCAGGTGCAGGCACTGCATGGGCGCTGCGATGTGCTGGTCAACAATGCCAGCGTGCTGCGGCCCGGCGCGCTGGATACCCTGAGCCTGGAGCAGTGGAACCAGGTGCTGGCGGTCAACCTCAGTGGCTACCTGCTGTGTGCCCAGGCCTTTGGCCGTTCGATGCTGGCGCGCGGTCAGGGCCGTATCGTGCACGTGGCCTCGATTGCCGCGCACTATCCGCAACCCAACAGCGGTGCCTACAGTGCGGCCAAGGCCGGGGTCAGCATGCTGTCGCGGCAGATTGCCGTTGAGTGGGGGCCAAACGGCGTGCGCAGCAACACCGTCTGCCCAGGGTTGATCCGCACGCCCTTGTCGGCGGCGTTCTATGCCGACCCGCAGGTCGAGCGCCAGCGCAGCGCCATGACCGCCAACCGGCGCATCGGCGAACCCCAGGACATCGTTGAAGCCGTGCTGTTCCTGGCCAGCCGGCGTGCCGACTACATCAACGGTGCGGAGTTGACGGTGGATGGCGGGCTCGAAAGCATGCCCATGGCGCTGATCCCGCGTCCAGGCTTCGAGGGGGTGCGCCCATGAACACGCGTAGCTGCGATGTGCTGGTGATCGGCGCTGGCGCCGGTGGCCTGGCCACGGCGATAACTGCCAAAAAGCACGGCCTTGATGTGATCGTCATCGAAAAGGATGACTGCTTTGGCGGCACTACGGCGTTTTCCGGCGGTGTGTTGTGGGTGCCTGGCAACAGGCATGGGGCCAACGACAGCCCTGAGGCTGTAGTAACCTACCTGCGTAACGAAGCGGGAGCCTGCTTTGACGCGAAGGGGGTCGAGGCGTTCTTGCGCTTCGGGCCGCAAATGGTGGACTTTTTCGAGCGGGAGACCGCTGTCAAGTTTGTGCCCACCCTGTACCCCGACTATCACCCACAACAAGAGGGCGGTGTCGATGTCGGCCGCTCGATACTGGCCGCACCTTACGACATTCGTGGCTTGGGGCCAGACATGGCCCGCCTGCGTCCGCCACTGAAAACCATCACCTTCATCGGCATGATGTTCAACTCGTCAAATGCCGACCTCAAGCATTTCTTCAACGTTACCCGCTCGCTGACTTCGTTCGTGTACGTGGCCAAGCGCCTGCTCACCCACCTGAAGGAGCTGGCCCTGTACCGCCGTGGCACCCAGGTCACCAGCGGCAATGCCCTGGCGGCCAGGCTGGTGCGTTCGGCGCTGGACCTGGGCATCCCGATTCTGACCGGCACACCTGCGCGCCAGTTGTTGCGCGAAGGCGGGCGGGTGGTGGGCGCACTGGCAGGGCAAGCCGACAGCGAACTGCGCATTCAGGCCCGGCGCGCTGTGGTGCTGGCCTGTGGCGGCTTCTCCCATGACCTGCAACGAGTCCGTCAGGCCTACCCGCACGTGCGTCGTGGCGGTGAGCATTTTTCACCCGTGCCTGCGGGGAATACCGGCGATGGCGCACGCATGGCTGAGGCGCTGGGTGCCAAGGTGGATATCCGCCTGCAGGCACCTGCGGCCTGGATGCCAGTGTCGAAGGTGCCGGTGGGCAGCGGGCGCCATATGGCCTTTCCGCATTTGCTCGACCGTTACAAACCGGGCGTGATCGGGGTGCTTCGTTCAGGCCGGCGTTTTACCAACGAGTCGAATTCCTACCATGACGTGGGCGCAGCGTTGATCGAGGCCTGCGCCGGGCAAGCGGAAACAGCCATGTGGCTGGTGTGCGACCGCCGCACCCTGGCCAAGTACGGCCTGGGTTTCGCCAAGCCTGCGCCCATGCCGATGGGGCCGCTGTTGCGTAATGGCTACTTGCTAAAGGGCAAGACCCTGGCCGAACTTGCAGGCAAGGCAGGGATCGATGCGCAAGGGCTGGAGCAAACCGTGCGCGAGTACAACCTTGGGGCCGAACAGGGTGAGGACCGCCAGTTTGGCCGCGGCACGACCAGCTTCAATCGCTACCTGGCCGACCCGCAGCAACGGCCCAACCCGTGTGTGGCGCCAGTGGGCGAGGGACCGTATTTTGCCGTGAAGGTCATCATGGGCGACCTGGGCACGTTCGACGGGTTGCGCACCAGCGTGGTCGGCGAAGTGCTGGCCGCCGACGGGCAGCCCATCGAGGGGCTGTATGCGGTGGGTAACGACCGCGCCAGCATCATGGGCGGCAACTACCCGGGGGGTAGGTATCACCTTGGGGCCGATCATGACCTTTGGCTACATCACCGGGTGCCACTTGGCAGGTGTCGAGCTGGGGCTTGCGGCTGCGGGCAATGCACGGGAGGTGGCCTGATGGACAAGGCCGTGGTCGATCACCGCATCTATACCATCCGCCCGCGCTGCATGGCGGCCTTTCTCGAAGCCTTCGACCAGTTGGCAATGCCCATCCTGCTGCGTCACCTCGGTGCGCCGCTGGCGTTCTACACCAGCAGCATCGGGCCGCTGAACCAGGTGGTGCACTTGTGGGGATATGACAGCCTCGATGACTTTGAAAAGCGCAGCGCGGCACGGGATGCCGACCCGGACTTTGCCGCTTACCTGCACGCTACCCGGGATCTGGTGGTGGCGCAGGAGACACGGATCATACGACCCGTACGTTTGCGCAGCCTGGGTTGAAACGCCCAGGCACGCATTGCACTGCACCTTCATAACAACAAAAACAGGTGATACCCCATGACCAACACGCTCGACGTGCGCCAACTGATAGACCAGCAACCCATCGGCCGCTACCAGAAATGGGTCGTGTTCCTCGGTTTTCTGATCATTGCCCTGGATGGCCTGGACGTTGCCATCATCGGTTTCATAGCCCCACAACTGAAAAGCGACTGGGGCCTGGGTGCGCAAAGCCTGGGGCCGGTATTGAGCGCAGCGCTGATCGGCCTGGCCCTCGGTGCCCTGATCGCCGGCCCACTGGCAGACCGCTACGGGCGCAAGGTGGTTTTGCTGTGCAGCGTGCTGTTGTTTGGCATCTGGACCTTGGCCTCGGCCTTTTCCCCAAACCTGGAAACCCTGGTTGCGCTGCGTTTTCTCACCGGCCTGGGCCTGGGTGCTGCCATGCCCAATGCCAGTACGCTGGTCAGCGAATACGCGCCGGCCCGTAGCCGCTCGTTACTGATCACCCTGGCTTTTTGTGGGTTCTCCCTCGGCGCAGCCCTGGGTGGCTTCGTCAGCGCCTGGATGATCCCCAACCTGGGCTGGCGTAGTGTGCTGGTGCTGGGTGGGGTACTGCCGCTGATGACCTTGCCGTTGCTGTACTGGCGCTTGCCGGAATCGGTGACATTCCTGGTCAGCAAAGGCGCAGACCGGCAGCGCATACTGGCCATTGTTCGCCGCCTGGCACCCGAGCAGGTCAACGCCGACAGCGCCTTCGCCATGCCCGCCAACCCGCAGGCCGCAGGTGGTTCCATCGGCACCATCCTGTCACCGCGTTACCGCTTCGGCACGTTGATGCTGTGGGCGGGCTATGTGCTGGCGTTGTTCCTGGTCTACCTGTTCAGCGGCTGGCTGCCGACGCTGGTGAAGGAGGGGGGTGGTTTCTCGGTGGCTGAAGCGGCCATTGTCACCGCCTGCTTCCAGATTGGCGGGCCGGTGGGCGCAATCAGCGTAGGCTGGGCCATGGACCGTTACCGGGCGCAACGTGTATTGGTCCTGACTTTCCTGTTCAGTGGCGCGGTAATTTTCGCTATTGGCCAGGTGAACGGGGACTTTGCCTGGTTGTGTGCAACTGCATGGGCCGTGGGGTTTGGCCTGAACGGGGCCAGTGTGGGCATGAACGCATTGGCGGCGGGCTTTTACCCGACCGAGGCACGGGCGACCGGCGCCAGCTGGATGAGCGGCATCGGCCGGCTGGGGGCGATTCTAAGCGCGTTTGCCGGGGCGCAGATGCTGGCACTGGGCTGGAGCTTTACGCAGGTTTTTGCCTCGCTGCTGCTGCCGGCCGGGCTTGCAGCCTTGGCCGTGTGGCTGCAAGGTTGGCAGGCCGCACGGCAGCTTAGCGCTCCAGGCTGTACATCCGGCACTCTGCCAGCAGCGCCAGCAGGTTCGGCTCCCGCTCCCGCGCTTTCAGAAACACCACGCCAATATGCTGCTGCAAGCGATATTGCGGCTTCAAGGCAATCAACCTGACGCGGTTTTCATACACCGCCGCGATGCGCCCGGGCAGCAGGGCAAAGCCCACGCCCGAGCTGACCATGCTCAGCAGGGTGAAGATGTCGTTCACCTGCATGGCCACTTTCGGTTCGAAGCCGGCTTGCTGGAATACCCGTGCGCCATCGCGGTGGGTGGCAAAACCCTGGGTCAGGGTGATGAAGGTGGAGTCGGCCAGGTCGGCCAGGTCCACCTCGGCTTGCCCGGCGAAGGGCGAGTCAGTGGGGACCGCGAGAAAGATGTCGTCGGAAAATAACGGCAGCTGCTCGCAAGCCGGGTCGCTGGCGCTTTCATCGAGTGAAACCAGAATGGCCTCCAACTCGTGGTTTTTCAGGCGCTGCAGCAGGTCGACGTTGGAGCCCAGAGTGAGGTCGATGTTCAGCTCGCTACGGCGCAGTTTCAGGCCCATGACCAGTTTGGGCACGGTTTTTACCGTTAGCGAATAGAGCGCACCCAAGCGGAAGCGCTCGGCATAGAACCCGGCGGCTTCGCGGGTGTGGCGCACCATCTGCTCGGCGTCCTGGATCAGTTGCCGGGCTTTCTTCTCCAGCACGTAGGCGCTTTCCAGCGGGATCAGCTGGCGGCCTTCGTGCTTGAACAGTGGGCAGCGCAGGGCACTCTCCAGCGAGTGGATGGCGCGGTGCACGCTGACGGCGCTGGTGGACAGTTCGACGGCCGCACGACTGAGGTTGCCGGTGCGCATGAAGGCAAGGAAGGTTTCCAGCTTCTTGAGGGTCAGTTCTTCGTCGATGAGCATGGGGGCCTTGGGTGCATGGCTTGGAGGTTGTAGGGGCATTGAGATCGAGCGCCGCCCGCGCGGCGCATCGCGAGCAAGCTCGCTCCTACATTTGTTTCGGGCCAGTAACGCCTGTGCGAGGCGCGCACGACCGCCTTGTTCGTTCGACGCAATATCGAGTCATGCGCCAAAGCGTTCGCGCGCAAATCCCACAGGAATGATTGGCCCGAAACAAATGTAGGAGCGAGCTTGCTCGCGATGCGCCGCGCGGGCGGCGCTCGATCTCTCAGGCAACAAACAACTTAAGCCATACGCTCGACCAACGCCCACAATTCAGGATCATCAAAATCTGCAATCACCAACCCGGCCCCCGCCGCCAGCAACCGCTCCGGCGTTTGGGTGGTAGCCACGCCCACGGTAAATATCCCGGCACCACTGGCCGCTGCAACACCCGGCAGCGAGTCCTCGAAGGCTAGCGCCTGCCCGGCTTCGGCACCCAGCCGTTGCAGCCCGGTGAAGTAGGGCAGAGGGTCCGGCTTGGGGCGCGCCAGTTCTTCGGCCACCAGCACATGCTCGAACCGCTGGGCCAGGCCCATGGCGCTCAACATGTGCTCGGCGTTCAGCCGCGGCGCGTTGGTCACCACGCACATGCCCATACCCTTGGCCTCGGCATGGGCCAGCAGGCGCAACAGCCCTGGCATTGGCTCCAGCTGCGGCGACATGTCCCGGAACAGCGCTTCCTTGCGGTCGGCCAATGCCTGGCACTGCTCGGCACTGGCCCCTGTGAACAGTTCTGCGAACAACTCGCCGTTGGCGCGGCCGCTTACCTGGGCATCGAACTGCGCCTGGCTCAGCTCGCGGCCGTCATGCTCACGCAGCAGTTGGCGAAAAGCCTGCAAGTGCAGGGTGTCGGTGTCGGTCAAGGTTCCGTCGAGGTCGAACAGCAGCGCAGTCAGCATGGGATATCCAGATCAGAAAAACACGAGCCAGGGGATGATAACCAAAGCTGGCGACAAGGGGGGCTGTTCAGCGTGCTCCGAAAGGAGTACAAATGTGCTCCATGGACAATCTTACTCCCAAACGTCGCGCCATTTTCGAGTTCATCCGTGAGCGCATTGCCGATCATGGCCAGCCACCGAGCCTGGCCGATATCGCCACACGCTTCGGTTTTGCTTCGCGCAGCGTAGCCCGCAAGCACATCACCGCCCTTTGCCAGGCTGGCTATATCGATGTCACGCCCAACCAGGCGCGGGGCATTCGCCTGGCCGAACCGTTACGTCGACCAGAAATTCTCGAAGTCCCGGTGTTGGGCCAGGTAGCAGCTGGCGCCCCCATCGGCCCGGATCTTGATATCCACGAACAGTTGCTGCTCGACCCAAGCCTGTTCCGCCGTACCCCCGACTACCTGCTTAAAGTGCGCGGCGACTCGATGATCGACGACGGCATCTTCGACGGTGACCTGGTTGGTATCCTTCAGCAGGCCGACGCCCGCGACGGGCAGATTGTGGTTGCGCGCCTGGACGGCGAAGTGACCATCAAGCGGCTGCAACGCCAGGGCAGCAATTACCGGCTGCTGCCACGCAACCCGGCCTATGCGCCTATCGATGTGAAGCCTGAACAGGAATTCTTTATCGAAGGCGTGTTCTGCGGCTTGCTGAGGCGCGACTGATGGGCGCGGTGGTCGATCTCGACAGGCTGCTCGACCAGCGCCGTGTATGGCGCGGCCGGCAGGCCCAGGCCCGGCCACTCGGGTTGCAGCCTACCGGGCATGCCAGCCTTGACGAGCGCCTGCCTGAAGGCGGCTGGCCGGCAGCGGCACTCAGCGAACTGTTGTTGGCCAGCCCCGGTTGCGGCGAACTGCAACTGCTGTGGCCAACGCTGGCGCGGCTCAGTGCGCAAGCCAGCCGGCTAGTGCTGGTAGCGCCGCCCTTTATTCCCTACGCCCCTGCGTGGCAAGCGGCAGGCGTGGACCTGCGCTGGCTGGTACAGGTGGATGCCGAGCCTGCCGATGCCCTGTGGGCTGCCGAGCAGTGCCTGCGCTCCGGCAGCTGCGCAGCGGTGCTGTGCTGGCCTGAGCGTGCTGATGACCGAGCCCTGCGGCGTTTGCAGGTAGCTGCGGAAACCGGCCAGGCCCTGGCCTTTGCCTGCCGGCCGCATCAAGCGGCGCACAACCCGTCGCCAGCAGCATTGCGCATTGCCATCGACACGCGTCCGGCGCAGTGGCGCGTGCTGAAAAGCCGGGGCGGCATGCCGCCAGCGCTGCCCATCGCCTGCTCAGGGCGGGGCTGATGCACCATGCTCTGGGCCTGTATCCTGCTCCCTCAGCTGGCGCTGGACACAATCCTGCGTGAGCGTGAAGACCCCGACACACCCTTGGCGCTATTGGGTGGCCCTACCCAGCGTCGGGTACTGCAAGCAGTCAACCCGGCAGCAGCTGCACTCGGGTTGCGGGCAGGGCAAACCCTGACGGCAGCACGTGCCCTGGCCGATGGTTTCACTTGTGTCGAAGCCGACCCCGGGCGTATCGAGCAGGTGCAGCAATTGCTGGCGGCCTGGGCCTATCGCTTCAGCGCCCAGGTCAGCCTGCATTACCCACGTGCGGTGCTACTGGAGGTGGGCTCCAGCCTGCAACTGTTCGGCCCCTGGCCCTTGTTTGAAGCACGCTTGCGCCAGGAGCTTGCAGGCCTGGGCCTGCGCCATCGTATCGTCATGGCCAGCAACCCGGTGGCGGCACGCATGCTTGCCAATGGGCATGATGGCCTGGCCGTGGGTGATGCCGACGCCACCCGTGCAGCGCTGTCAGGCATGCCCATCACACGTATCGGCTTGCCGGCCGAGGCCGCCGAAGCCTTCAACCGCATGGGCTTGCGCCAGCTTAGCCAGGTGCTGGCCTTGCCGCGTGATACGTTGGCCAGGCGCTTTCCGGCCCAGGTACAGCTGCACCTCGACCAGCTACTCGGCCTGCGCAACCCGGGGCTGGACTTCTACCTGCCACCGGACCGCTTCGAGACTCGGCTGGAGCTGAACTTCGACGTCGAGTCGCATCAGGCGCTGTTGTTCCCGCTGCGGCGCATGCTCAACGACCTGGCGGCGTTTCTCGCCGGGCGTGACTGTGGTGTGCAACGCTTTTGCCTGCATCTGGAGCATGCCGATGGGCCGGACACTCTGCTCAAGGTAGGCCTGCTGGCAGCCGAGCGCGATGCAGGCATGCTGTTCGAACTGGCCCGGGGGCGCCTGGAGCCGCTGCGCATTCCTGCACCCGTGCGCAACCTGCGGCTGGTTGCTGACGACCTGCCACCTTTTGTGCCCCAGCACCAAGCGCTGTTCGACCCACGTGCGCAGCAGGCGCAGCCTTGGGAGCAGTTGCGCGAGCGGCTGCGCGCCCGCCTGGGGGACGACGCCGTCAAGGGGCTGACCGCCGCAGCCGATCACCGCCCTGAATGTGCCTGGCAACTGGCTGAGCAGGGGGCACAAGGCAACATGCCGGTTGCCCCGGGCAGCCGCCCAGGCTGGCTGCTGCCGGCGCCGGTAGCACTGGATGATGCCGGCTACCAGGTACACGGCCATGCCGAACGGATTGAATCAGGCTGGTGGGATGGTGGGGACGTTCGCCGCGACTACTACCGTATCGAAACCCGTGATGGCCTGCGTGGCTGGGCCTATCGCGACCTGGGCCAGGCCGGGCCTATGTGGCTGCAAGGCTGGTTTGCATGAACACCCCGGGTTATGCCGAGCTGCATTGCTTGTCCAACTTCAGTTTCCAGCGCGGTGCATCGAGTGCCGACGAGTTGTTCCGGCGAGCACGTGACCAGGGTTACCAGGCCTTGGCGATCACTGACGAATGTACCCTGGCCGGGATCGTCCGGGCCTGGCAGGCGGCCAAGGCGCACCAACTGCGGCTGATCGTAGGCTGTGAGGTTCAACTCCAGGACGGCCCCAAGCTGGTGCTGCTGGTAGAGAACCTGGCCGGTTACCAGAGCTTGTGTGCGCTGATCACTCGGGCTCGGCGGCGGGCACGCAAGGGCGAGTACCAGCTGCTTCGCGATGACCTGCAGCACTCTGATGGCCTGCTGGCGCTATGGGTCGCCGATGACCACAGCGATACGGCCACTGGTGCGTGGCTGCGCAGCGTGTTTGGCGAGCACCTGTGGCTGGCCGTGCACCTGCACCGTGGCAGTGATGATGGGTTTCGCCTTCAACGCTTGCGAAGCCTGGCGGCTGAAGTGGGTATTCGCGCCGTGGCCTGTGGCGATGTGCACATGCATGTGCGCGGCCGCCGTGCCTTGCAGGACTGCATGACCGCCATCCGCCAGCATTGCCAGGTGGCAGAGGCCGGTCGCTTTCTGTTTGCCAATGGCGAGCGCCACCTGCGCAGCCAGGCACAATTGGGCGAACTCTATCCCGCCGACCTGCTGGCCGAGACCCTGGCCATTGCCGAGCGCTGCCAGTTTGACTTGAGTGAGTTGAAATACCAGTACCCCCGCGAATTGGTGCCTCAGGGCCATACCCCGGCGAGCTGGTTGCGTGAGCTGTGCGAGCAGGGCTTGCCGATGCGCTGGCCAGGTGGGGCCAGCGGCAAAGTGCGTGACGTGCTGGCCAAGGAGTTGGCGCTGATCGAGGAGCTTGGCTACGAAAGTTATTTCCTGACCGTGCACGACATCGTCGCATTTGCCCGCAGCCAGCGCATTCTCTGCCAGGGCCGCGGTTCGGCAGCCAACTCGGTGGTGTGTTTCGTGCTGGGTATCACCGAACTGGACCCCATGGAACACCGCTTGCTGTTCGAGCGCTTCTTGTCGCGCGAACGTAACGAGCCACCGGACATCGATGTGGATTTCGAGCACGACCGGCGCGAAGAAGTGATCCAGTACGTGTTCAACCGCTATGGCCGACACCGTGCGGCGCTGACTGCGGTGGTCAATACCTACCATGCGGCGGGTGCAGTGCGGGATGTTGCACGCGTGCTGGGTTTGCCGGCGGACCAGGTGGATGCCCTGGCCAAATGCTGTGGCCGCTGGAGCGACCGCATCCCCGATGACCAGCGCCTGGCTGAAGCCGGGTTCGAGGCCGGCAACCCATCGTTGCGGCGGGTGTTGGTACTGGCTGGCGAACTGATCGGTTTCCCCCGGCACTTGTCGCAGCACCCGGGGGGCTTCGTCATCTCCCAGCAACCGCTCGACCAACTGGTACCGGTGGAAAATGCTGCCATGGCGGAGCGCACGGTGATCCAGTGGGACAAGGACGACCTGGACATGGTCGGCCTGCTCAAGGTCGATGTACTGGCCCTGGGCATGCTTAGTGCCTTGCGCCGTTGTTTCGACCTGCTGCAACGCTATCGCGGCCAAGCGCTGACCCTGGCCACCATCCCCGGCGAGGACCCGGCCACCTACGCCATGATCAGCCGGGCAGAGACCATGGGCGTATTCCAGATCGAGTCGCGTGCGCAGATGGCCATGCTGCCCCGGCTGCAGCCCAGAACCTTCTATGACCTGGTCATTGAAGTGGCGATTGTCCGCCCTGGGCCGATCCAGGGCGACATGGTGCACCCCTACCTGCGCCGGCGCCTGAAGCAGGAGCCCGTGACTTACCCATCACCGCAGCTCAAGGAAGTCTTCGAGCGTACCTTGGGTGTACCCCTGTTCCAGGAGCAGGTGATGGAGCTGGCCATGGTCGCAGCCGACTACACACCCGGCGAGGCCGACCAGCTACGCCGCAGCATGGCCGCCTGGAAGCGCCACGGTGGCCTGGAACCGCACCGCGAACGGCTGGTGCAAGGCATGCTGCGTAATGGTTACGAACTGGCCTTTGCAGAACGCATCTTCGAGCAAATCAAAGGCTTTGGCAGCTATGGTTTCCCGGAGTCGCACGCGGCCAGCTTTGCCTTGCTGTGCTATGCCAGCAGCTGGCTGAAGTGCCATGAACCGGCCATCTTCACCTGCGCATTGGTCAATAGCTGGCCCATGGGGTTCTACAGCCCCGATCAGTTGCTACAAGAGGCTCGTCGCCAGGGTATCGACGTGCGCCCGGTGGACGTGTGCCACAGTGGCTGGGACTGCACCCTTGAACCAACGGCGGGTGGGGCGCTGGCCATTCGCATGGGCCTGCGCCTGGTGCGCGGCCTTGCCGAAGCCGATGCCATACACCTGGAGCAGGCGAGGGCGCAGCGGCCCTGGCGCGATGTCGAAGACCTGTGCCTGCGTGCCGGGCTCGACGCCCGCGCCCGCGCCCGGCTGGCTGATGGCGGGGCGTTGCGGGCCTTGGCCAGCGATCGGCACCAGGCACGTTGGCAGGTAGCCGCGGTACAGCCGCAGTTGCCCCTGTTCGCTGACGTGCAAGCAGCGCCTGAACTACCCGTGAATCTGCCTGTACCCACCGTGGCTGAGGACCTGGTGGCCGATTACCAGACCCTGGGCACCACGCTCGGGCCGCACCCGCTGGCCCTGTTGCGCTCACGCCTGAGGGCGCTGGGGTGTCGCAGTTCGCTGGAGCTGCAGGGTGTCGAGCATGGCGACAACATTGCCGTGGCCGGCCTGGTGGTAGGGCGCCAACGGCCACAGACTGCCAGCGGCGTGACCTTCGTGACCCTGGAAGATGAGCACGGAATGGTCAACGTGGTGGTGTGGCGGGACTTGGCCGAACGGCAGCGGCGGGCGCTGGTGGGGTCGCAGTTGCTCAAGGTCAGCGGGCGACTGGAGCAGGAGGAAGGGGTAAGGCACTTGATTGCGCGGCGGCTGGAAGATGTGAGCCCATTGTTGCAGGGGCTGGATGTGCGCAGTCGGGACTTCCACTGAGTTGCGCATCAGCACCACCCCTGTGGGAGCGGCCTTGCGTCGCGAAAGGGGCGCGCAGCGGCCCCAGGATTTCAGCTTCGCCGTATGCATTGCTGGGGCCGCCTTGCGGCCCTTTCGCGACGCAAGGCCGCTCCCACAGGGACCGCGCAGGTTTTCAGATTGAGCAAGAAAACCGATTTCCAACTAGCTGGTCACACCATCGCCAGCTGCTGCTTGCGCGCAGGCGCCGGGAACGCCCGGTCAATCGCCCGCAGGTCTTCACGGGTCAATGTCAGCGACCCCGCAGCCGCATTCAGCCGTACATGTTCAGGCTCCACAGCCTTGGGAATGGCGATCACGCCATCAGTACGGGTTACCCAGGCCAGGCTCACCTGGGCCGGCGTGGCGCCATGGCGCTCGGCGATTTCTGCCAGTGTCGGGTGCTGCAACAGGCGCCCAGCCTGGGCCAGCGGGCAGTAAGCCATGGTCGGCAGTGCGCGCTTTTCGCTCCAAGGCAGCAGGTCGAACTCGATGCCGCGCTGGGCCGGGTTGTACAACACCTGATTGGTGGCACAGTCAGGGTTGTGCAGCTCACGCAGGTCGTCGACGTCGAAGTTGGACACGCCCCAGCGCTTGATCTTGCCTTGCTCGCGCAAACGCTCGAAGGCTTCGACGGTTTCTTCCAGCGGGTGCTGGCCACGCCAATGCAGCAGGTACAGGTCGATGCAGTCGGTGCCCAGGCGCGTGAGGCTGCGCTCGCAGGCGGCTGCCATGCTGCGAGCACTGGCATTGTGCGGGTAGACCTTGCTGACCAGAAAAACCTGGTCGCGGCGCCCGGCAATGGCCTGGCCAACTACCGCTTCCGCGCCGCCTTCGGCATACATTTCGGCAGTGTCGATCAGGCTCAGGCCCAGCTCGATACCCTGTTGCAGGGCCGCCACTTCGGCAGCCTTGCGGCCTGGGTCTTCACCCATGTACCAGGTGCCTTGGCCGATAGCGGGAACACTCGAACCTGCCAGTTTCACGTAACGCATGTCACCTCCGGGGGGCGGGTGTTGGAAAGCAGAACCTCAAGCAGCGCCTGCGCTGCCGTGGAAAGCTTGTGTTCGCTGAGGGCAATCACGCCGATACGCCGTTCGACCGTGGGCTCCACCAGGGTCACGCAGCGGGCACCCAGCTCCTGCATCTGGCTGATGCACAGCGCCGGTACGGCACTCACCCCCAGGCCGCTGGCAACCATGCGGCCAATCGTTGCCAGCTGGTGGCTCTCGAAGGCCACCGTCAACTTGCCGTGCTGGGCCGCCACATTCTGCTCCATCAACAGGCGTACCGCCGAAGGGCGTTGCAGGGCTACGAAGTCTTCGGCCATCAATTGTGCCCAGCTGACCTGGGGCTGCAGTGCCAAGGGCGAGTCTGCAGGTACCACTGCAACGAAACGGTCCATGTACAAAGGGTGAAAGTGCAGCCCGTCGATGTTGTCCGGTTCAAAGCCGATGCCCAGTTCGACGCGCCGATGGCGTACCAGTTCCAGCACTTGTTCGTTGATCACGTCATGCACGGTGACGTTGACCTTGGGGTAACGTTGGCGAAATACCTTGAGCGACTGGGGCAGCAGGTTACCGGCGAAGGCCGGCATGGCCGCCACCGCCACCCGGCCCAGTTGCAGGGTGAAGCGCTGGCGCAGCATTTCTTCGGTGTCGTCCCAATCAGCCAGCAGGCGCCGTGCCAGCGGCAACAATACTTCGCCTTCGGCGGTCAGGCTGACGCTGCGTGTGGTGCGGCTGAGCAGGGCGCCGCCCAGGTTTTCTTCCAGGGCCTTGATGGTCAGGCTCAGCGCCGGTTGCGAGACATGCAGGTGTTCACCGGCCTGGGCGAAGCTCTGGTACTTGGCCACGGCGACAAAGGCACGCAGTTGCTTGACGTTCATGACAGGCCTATTGTTTGTTTTGCAAAAGTTATCAATCGATGACGAAAACAAAATTAACAAATCAGTCGCTTGCGGTGAAGATGTCTGCACACGCTCACCGACAGCCTCGTCGGTTCAACAACTACAAAAGGCGGATCAGCATGGCCGGACTGGACAAGCGCGTTGCAACCTATGAACAGGCCCTTGAAGGCCTGACCGACAACATGACAATACTGGCCGGTGGTTTTGGCCTGTGCGGCATCCCGGAAAACCTCATCAGCGAAATCAAGCGGCTTGGCGTCAAGGGCCTGACCGTGGTCTCCAACAACTGCGGCGTCGACGGCTTTGGCCTGGGCGTGCTGTTGGAAGACCGGCAGATCCGCAAGATGGTCGCCTCCTATGTGGGCGAAAACGCCGAGTTCGAACGCCAGTTGCTCAGCGGCGAACTGGAGGTGGAACTGACCCCGCAGGGCACCCTGGCCGAGAAGATGCGCGCTGGCGGCGCCGGTATCCCGGCGTTCTACACCGCCACCGGTTACGGCACCCCGGTAGCCGAGGGCAAGGAGGTGCGCGAGTTCAACGGGCGCAAATACATCCTCGAAGAATCCATCACCGGTGACTTCGCCATCGTCAAGGGTTGGAAAGCCGACCACTACGGCAACGTGGTGTACCGCAACACCGCGCAAAACTTCAACCCGCTGGCAGCCACCGCCGGCAAGATCACCGTGGTCGAAGTGGAAGAGATCGTCGAGCCTGGCGTGCTGTTGCCCAGCGAAATCCACACCCCGGGCATCTACGTGGATCGTGTCATCGTCGGCACCTTCGAAAAACGTATCGAAAAGCGCACCGTCAAGGCCTGAGCGCCCTCCACCAGAACAACAAAGAGATCCTGACCATGGCACTGACCCGCGAACAGATGGCACAACGCGTTGCCCGTGAACTGAAGGACGGCTACTACGTCAACCTGGGCATCGGCATTCCAACCCTGGTGGCCAACTACGTACCCGCCGACATGGATGTAATGCTGCAGTCGGAAAACGGCCTGCTTGGCATGGGCGAATTCCCCACCGAAAGCACCCTCGATGCCGACATGATCAACGCCGGCAAGCAAACTGTCACCGCCCGCCGCGGCGCCTCGATCTTCGATTCGGCCCAGTCGTTCGCGATGATCCGTGGTGGCCACGTCGACCTGACCGTGCTGGGGGCTTTCGAGGTAGACGTGCAGGGCAACATTGCCTCGTGGATGATCCCTGGCAAGCTGGTGAAGGGCATGGGCGGTGCCATGGACCTGGTGGCTGGCGCCGAGAACATCATCGTCACCATGACCCACGCCTCCAAGGACGGTGAGTCCAAGCTGCTGCCCCAGTGCAGCCTGCCCCTGACCGGCGCCGGCTGCATCCGCAAGGTGCTGACCGACCTGGCCTACCTGGAAATCGAAGACGGCGCTTTCATCCTGCGCGAGACCGCACCCGGCGTGAGCGTTGAGGAAATCATCGCGAAAACCGCCGGCAAGCTGATCGTGCCGGATGATGTGAAGGAAATGACCTTCTAAGGCATCACGCGATCCTACCCTGTGGGAGCGGGCATGCCCGCGAATGCTGCGGTGAATTTACCGACGCATTCGCGGGCACGCCCGCTCCCACAGGGTTTTTGCGTTGTCTGATCGTACTGATTCACCTCATAAAACCAATAAAAGGAATGCCCCTGTGGCCGCTGAAATCCAAGACAGCCGCTCCGCCCGCTTTGCCTTGCGCTGCTCCAACTGGGCCGAACGCTGGTTCCCCGATTCCTGGGTCTTCGCCGCCCTGGCCGTACTGCTGGTGTGTATCGGTGCCCTGGCCATGGGGGCCAAACCGACCGACACCGCCAAGGCCTTTGGCGATGGCTTCTGGAGCCTTATCCCGTTCACCATGCAAATGGCCTTCGTGGTCATCGGCGGTTATGTGGTGGCCAGCTCGCCACCTGCTGCACGGTTGATCGACCGCCTGGCACGCATCCCCGCCAATGGCCGTTCTGCGGTGTGCTGGGTGGCGCTGATCTCGATGCTGGCGTCGCTGCTCAACTGGGGGCTGTCGCTGGTGTTTGGTGGCCTGCTGGTACGCGCCCTGGCCCGGCGCACCGACTTGAAGATGGACTACCGCGCAGCCGGTGCCGCAGCTTACCTGGGCCTGGGCGCCGTGTGGGCATTGGGCCTGTCGTCATCGGCAGCGCAGCTGCAAGCCAACCCGGCCAGCCTGCCACCCTCGATCCTCTCGATTACCGGCGTTATTCCATTTACCGAAACCATCTTCCTTTGGCAGTCCGGCGTGATGCTGGGGGCGCTTGTGGTGGTTTCGCTGGTGATCGCCTACGCCACGGCCCCCGGCCCGAACAGTGCACGTAGCGCCGAAGACTGTGGTGTAGACCCCAGCTTCACCGCGCCGCCCGCACCGCAGCGCACCCGCCCGGGGGAGTGGCTGGAACATAGCCCCATTCTGATCCTGATGCTGGTAGCCCTTGCCGCTGGCTGGCTGTACCAGGAGTTCGCCACCAAGCCGGCGATTACCGCCATTTCTGGCCTGAACACCTACAACCTGCTGTTCATCATGCTTGGTGCCTTGCTGCACTGGCGGCCGCGCAGTTTTCTTGACGCCGTCGCGCGGGCGGTGCCGACCACTACCGGGGTGTTGATCCAGTTCCCGCTGTATGGCTCGATCGCGGCCATCCTCACCCAGGTAAAGGGTGTGGATGAACAGACCCTGGCCCATCACATTTCGCTGTTCTTCACCCAGATCGCCACGCATGACACCTATGCCGTGCTGATGGGGGTGTATTCGGCAGTGCTGGGCTTCTTCATTCCTTCGGGTGGGGGCAAGTGGATCATCGAAGCGCCCTATGTGATGCTGGTGGCCAACGACCTGCAGTATCACCTGGGCTGGGCGGTGCAGATCTACAACGCTGCCGAAGCCTTGCCGAACCTGATCAACCCGTTCTACATGCTGCCGCTGCTGGGTGTGTTGGGGCTGAAGGCACGCGACCTGATCGGCTTTTCGTTCGTGCAGTTGCTGGTGCATGTGCCGCTGGTTCTGGTGTTGCTGTGGGCATTGGGTACAACGTTGCAGTACGTGCCCCCGGTAATGCCGTAACCCAAGGTGGGCCTGCAGGCTTGGCGGCAGCCGTCAGATGCGTATCATGGCTGCCTCAGCCTGGGAAACCTGCTTCACATGTCTATCCGATTGAAACTGCTGCGAAAGAAACTGGGGATGACCCTGGAAGTGCTGGCCGAGAAGACCGGCATGACCAAAAGCTACCTGTCCAAGGTGGAGCGCGGCCTCAATACCCCCTCGATCGCCGCCGCGTTGAAACTGGCGCGGGCGTTGAACGTGAATGTCGAGGAGCTGTTCGCTGAAGAACAGGTTGGCCAGAGCCGCTACAGCCTGGTGCGCCATGGCGAACGCCAGGCCTTGGTGGGTGATGGGCAAGGGCCGGGCTACGCGGCCCTCACCAGCCAGATCGGGCAACGCAGCCTGTTGCCGTTCCTGATCCAGCCGCCGTCCGAGTTCAGCGACCCCACCTTCAAGGAACACCAGGGCGAGGAGTTCCTGTTCGTACATGCCGGCCAGGTGGAAGTGGACTTCATGAGCGAACGGGTATTGCTGGAGCAGGGAGATGCCTTGCATTTCAACGCCCAGACACCGCACCGCCTACGCTCGGTAGGTGCCCAGCCGGCGCAATTGCTGGTCGTGGTTCACCACGCAGACGAATGAAAAAACCGGGGGGTCAAGCACGGCTCCCCACCGTTCTCAGCCCTGAAACGCAGCCCCCATCAGCCCGCACGCCCTTGCATATTTTGCATGTCGACATTTTGACGAATACGGCCATCTCCCATTGAATTTTATTATGGTGTCGGATCATTGACGTAGTGTCATTGTGCCCATAAGCTCAAGTCAACAGCGAAACAACTCCCGCCGTAACACGCAAATAACTAATTGATTTCCTTAATTTTTGGAGGGGCGTATGCGCACGACTCTGATTATCAAATCGATGTTTTTGCTCGTGCTGCTGAGTGGTGCTGCGCGCGCCGCAGATTCGTATGTAAATCAAAACAGTATCATTCCTGTTTCAACCGCAGGCTGGTTGATGGCATTTGCCGTTGTTGGCTTTGTGCTGGTGGCCAACAGAAGAAAGATCTGATTCTGATCAGCCCATTCCTTGAGTGGGTACTGGTTGTCGCAAGCCCGGGGCTCGGCTTGTGAATTTCCCAACCGTTGCTATATTCCCAGTAGCCCAAGAAGGCCCAGGATTGCAGGGCGTTGCACCCCAGATCACAGCGTCAAGGTTAGGGCCTCCAGGAAGGTCGAGGCCATCGCGGCGGGCATAAGCCGTGAAGCGGAGCGAGAGTTGGTGTGCTGTTCTCATTCAGTGCTCTTTGTCGGGCCATTTGGCCGGAGGGACCCTCATGAAGCGTTCATTGATTGCTGCATTCTGCATGCTGACAGTGTGGTCCGGTGTGGGCAACGCTGACCAGGGCAGTGCGACCTACCTGCTAAGCCCCGGTGATGTCGTCATGGTTTCGGTGTGGCAGGAAGACAGCCTGCGTCAAGAAGCCACCGTACTCCCCGATGGCAGTATCACGTTCCCTTTGGCCGGGCGCATCAATGTTGCCGGGCTGGATGTTACGGCAGTTGAAAAACAGGTAGCTGCCAAACTCGAAAAGTTCCTCCCCGACCCAAACGTCAGCGTTGTCGTCAAGAGCATCGCTGGCAACCTGGTCTATGTCCAAGGCAAAGTGATCAAGCCGGGCGCTGTGCAAATGGCAGGCCCTACGGCGGTACTTCAGGCCCTGAGCATGTCGGGTGGGCTGGACAAGTTTGCTGACGAAAGCGAAATCAAGGTGGTCCGCGGCACGGGCGCTTCACAAAAGATCCTGCCCGTGCGATATAAGGACCTGGTGTCTGGGCGGGACATGTCCACCAACATCCAACTTCAGGCTGGCGATACGCTGGTCGTTCCTTGATCTTGCCTTTAATAAGAACATTTAATGCCACTTCTTAAAACAACACGCATTGCAACGGCAATCCTGGTCTTGCCGTTTACGGACGCGGTCCTGGCGGCAAATTGGCAGTCTACGGTGGTGGTACCGACATCCGTCGAATACGACAGCAACCCCTTGTTGCTGACCTCGGGGGAAAAAGGCGTAACGCGCACGATCATTGCGCCGGACTACACCTTGATCGGAACCTTCGACCGTGACGAATTGAGGTTGGGGTTGGGCATGCATGTGTTGCGCTCATCCGACACGGACGTGGTCGATGACCGTGAAGACCCCGACCTGAGCCTGGGCTGGCAACGCACGACCGAGCGTGGGCGTTTTGGCCTGGTGGCACGCTACAACGAAAGCTCGACCCTGTCGGGGACGGTGCTGGACACTGGCGTCATCACCACCGACGGCACGCAAAAGCTGTATACGCTGACTGGCAACTGGAGCCAGGCGGTCACCGAACGCAGCACCTTGAGCAACGAAACCACCTACAACCGTGCCCGTTATGACATCAGTTCGCTGACGGGGTACGACGAATTGGCGAACGTCTTTACCTGGACCTACGCCTGGAACGAGCGGGCTGATCTGTACACGCGTTTTGGCGCCCGGCGCTACGAGCCCGAGCAAGACCTCACTGCCACGGCTTCCAACAGCTACACCCCGGCGGTGGGGATCAAGTACCAGCTGTCCGAGCGCCTGAGTGCCGACGCGCATGTGGGCGTCAACGAAGTGTCTGGCGATGAAGGTGGCCGACGCGGGGAGGGCGGTGTTTCGTTGCTTTACACCGGCGTGCGCGCTGACGCCAGTTTTACCGCCGAACGCAGCACGGTGGCCAGCGCCGAAGGTGGTTTCGCCGAGCTGGACCAGGTACGCGGCGTGTGGAGCTACGCGGTCAGCGAGCTGAACCGGGTGGGTGCGGACGCGGCCTGGCAAGACAGCAAGGGCCAGAGCCCCAACACATTGCAGACTTACAGCGTTTGGGCCAGCCGCCAGTTTTCGCCGTACTGGGACCTGCGCCTGTCGCTGATGTACAAGGAACGGCAGCAGGACCATGTAGCAGATGCAACCGCTACGATCGTTGGTTTGACGTTGACGTACAGGTACCCCGACATCTGAACTTCAGGCAGGTGGCCCCATGAAGTCTGACTACGAACTCTCCATCAGAGATTACATCGCCATTATCAAGGACAGGGCCCTGGTGTTAGGGGTGAGTGCCGCAGTCATTCTTGCCGCGACCGTGGCTGTCGCGTTGATGGTGCCGCCGATCTACCAGTCGACCGGCACCATCCTGGTGGAGTCACAGCAGATTTCCCCCGAGCTGGTGTCGACCAACAACACCAGCTTTGCCGATGAGCGCATCGAGGTGATTCGCCAGCGGGTGATGACCCGCGAGAACCTGCTGCGCATCATCGGCAAGTACGACTTGTTCGCTGACAAGCGCCTGAGCGAAAGCGACAAGATCGACCAGATGCGCAACGCCATCGTGGTTGAAACGCTTACCACCTTCGTGCGCGGGCGCGGTGAGGCGACCGTGGCGTTCAATGTGTCTTTCGAGCACAAGCAGGCGCAGGTGGCCAAGGAAGTGGCCGACGAACTGGTAACGTTGTTCCTCAACGAAAACCTCAAGCAGCGTACCGAACGCGCCAACGAAACCACCGAGTTCCTCACCCAGGAGGCCAACAAGCTGGGTGCCGAGCTTGCCAGCCTGGAAAACCAGCTGGCCGACTTCAAGCAGGCTCATGCCAACGCCTTGCCCGAGCACCAGACCCTGCGCATGAACATGTTGTCGCGTTCGGAGCTGGAGTTCCGCGAAGTCGACCGTGACTACAAGGCTGCCCAGGAAGAGCTGCGCTACCTGGAGCTGGAACTGTCGGCGGCCAATGCCGGGCTGGCCACCAAGGTCACTGATGGCGCCCGGCAGGCTACTGCCGACCAGCCCGAGGACTTGCCCAGCCTGAAAGCCGAGTACGCCCGCTTGCTGACCCGCTACAAGGACGCCCACCCGGATGTGGTGGCGATCAAGCGCAAGATCCAGGCACTGGAAGCCACGGGGGGGCGCACAACGGCGGCCTCCTCGGTGAGCCTCGACGTCGCTCGTGTTCGCGCCAAGATGAGCGCTGCCCAGGAACGGATCGCTTCACTGGCCGATCAAAAGCGCGAACTGACCAGGAAGATGGAAGGCTACGAGGCCGAAATCCTGGAAGCACCTCAGGTCGAGCGTGGCCTGGTGACCTTGATGCGTGACCACGACAACGCGCGCAAGAAGTACGAAGAAATCCGCGCCAAGGAAATGGGCGCCAAGATTACCGAAAGCCTGGAGCAGGAGAACAAGGCCGAGCGCTTTGTCTTGCTGGAGCCACCGCTGCTGGCTGAAAAACCGATCAAGCCCAACCGCAAGAAAATTGCCGCCCTGGGCCTGGTGTTGGCACCGGCAGGTGGCGGTGCGTTGGTGATGCTGCTGGAAATGCTCAACCAGCGCGTCCGCGGCGTCGGCGCCCTGGAAAGCCTGCTGGGCAAACGGGTATTGGTGGCAGTGCCCTATATCGATACCCGGGCCGACGTAGCCCGGCGCAAGCGCTGGCGTAACTGGCTGATCCTGGCGGCACTGGCGTTGGCGGCTATCATGGTAGTGCTGGTGCACGTGTTCTACATGCCACTGGATGTGCTGTTGTTCAAAGTCATATCTCGGTTTGCATAGGGAAAGCAGTGATGGACAGGATCAAGCCGGCTGTTGGCAACAATCTTCATCAGGTCACCCCTGGTACCCCCCAGGCATTATCACCCCCACCGGGTACGGCGCTGGCGGAAGTGCCAGGCCAGTTCGACTACGTAACCACCAAGGTGGTGCCGCTGCGCCCGGACCACCTGGAGCGCCATCGCATTGTGGCGTTCAACAAGAACTCCAACATGAACGGGCCGATCGACCTGCTGCGTACCCAAGTACTCAGGATGATGGACGAGAACGGCTGGCGTACCCTCGCCATCACCTCGCCAACCCCTGAAGCAGGCAAGACGGTGCTGGCGATCAACCTGGCCATGAGTATCGCGCACCACACCACCAAGACCGCGTTACTGGTGGATTTCGACCTGCGCCGGCCCAAGGTAGGCAGTTGCCTGGGCCTGCCCATGGAGCAGGCACTGAACGAGTTCCTGACGGACAAGGCAGAACTGCAGGACTGCCTGGTGAACCCGACCCTGCCACGCTTTGTGGTGCTACCGACGCGGGCGCCGGTGCCGTTGTCGACCGAGATGCTGTCTTCGCCCAAGGTAAACACCCTGATCGACGATTTGCGCAATCGCTATGAGTCGCGCATCTGCATTTTCGATTTGCCGCCGTTGTTAAGCTCTGACGATGCGATCACCGTGATACCCAGGTTCGATTGTGTATTGCTGGTGGTGGCCAACGGGATGAACAACAAGAAGGAAATCGAGGATTGCCTGCATTACCTGGCGACGGTGAACCTGGTGGGGACGGTGTTGAACAAGGCGGATGAGCAGCCACGCACGTACTATTGAATCAGGAGCAGCACAAGGCTGCTCTCATCTGATTTAGCAGGGGACCCTGTGGGAGCCGGGCTTGCCGGCGATGGGGCGCGAAGCGGCCCCGGCGATTTATGCAACAACCTGGAAATCGTGGGGCCGCTTTGCGGCCCATCGCCGGCAAGCGCGGCTCCCACAAGAGCAGCCGCAGGTAAACCCGCCACAGGGGGGCGAGGTGCGCTCAACGACTCCAGGGATATTGCAATTCCCACTGCCACGCATGCCGCACGATCTGCTCCAGCGAAACAAACTCCGGCCGCCAGCCCAGTGCACTCAATGCCTTGCCGGCATCCGCCACCAGCCGGGGCGGGTCACCGGCGCGACGTGGCGCATCGAGCACGCGGATTTCCCGGCCAGTTACGGCGCGGGCAGTATCGATCACCTGCTGCACTGAAAACCCATGGCCATTGCCCAGGTTGAACGCCGTACGTTCACCGCCCGCCAGCAGATAATCCACCGCCAACGCATGCGCCGCCGCCAGGTCGGCCACATGCACGTAATCACGAATACAGGTGCCATCCGGGGTGTCGTAGTCCCGGCCAAACACCGTCACCGCCTCGCGGCGCCCTGAGGCCGCCTGCAAGATCAACGGGATCAGGTGGGTTTCCGGTTCGTGGCGCTCCCCCAGTTGGCCTTCGGGGTCGGCGCCTGCCGCATTGAAATAGCGCAGGCAAACCGATTTCAAGCCATAGGCGCGGTCGAAGTCCTCAAGAATTTGCTCGACCATCCATTTGCTCAGGCCATACGGGTTGATTGGCCCCTTGGCATGCGCTTCATCGATCGGTACATAAAGCGGGTTACCGTAAACGGCCGCACTGGAAGAAAACACCAGATGCTTGATACCCGCGTTCACCATGGCCTGCAACAGGCTGAGGGTAGCGGCGACATTGTTCTGGTAGTACTTGCCAGGTGCGCTGACTGACTCGCCTACCTGGATGAACGAGGCAAAATGGAACACGGCATCGAAGCGGCACACGCCAAACAGCACATCCAGTGCGGCCTCGTCGGCGATGTCCAGCTTGGCCCATTGAACGCCAGGTGCAGGCTCAACCAGGTCGGCCACAACCACCTCGTGGCCTGCAGCGAGCAAGTGCTTGACCATGTGCGAGCCGATGTAGCCGGCGCCACCGACAACCAGGAACTTCATCCGCACCTCCTGTGACCTGCTGTTTTACAGACGCAGTGAACCGTCCCTGAAAAGTACAGGTGAGTGGGCCAGCTACAGGTGACTTGAGCGTAGATGGCCAGATGCCCTATTTCAAGAACAGCCAGTTGGACATGTAATTGCTGTCGAACGTAATCAGGTAATGCCCGTCCTTGTACGTTGCCGGCAGCGGCTTGAGTTGTGCCTGTGCATCCCGGGCGAACAGTTTCAGCCCCGCGGGCGCCTTGATGGTGAGGCTGCCTTCGAGCGGTTCGACGTTGAACGGGGTCTTGTCATCGGCTTTGGGCAGGGCGCGGGTGCCCAGAGACAACAGCAGCACCCTTGACTGGCCCAGCGGTTTACCGTCCAGGCTTTGTACCGCGACGCTGGCGTAAGGCGTTTTTGTCTGCACCTGGATGGCCCCAAGGCTGATTGCACGGCCACCCAGCCAGCCCGTGGCCGCCTGGGTCAGCGGTGTGTCGATGGTGTAGATGCCTTGTTGCCAGTTGCGCTTGAGTTCGCCGGTGTCGGTCACCGATTCGGTGGCATCAGCGGCCAGCAATGACTGCCCCGGGTCTTGTAGCACTTGCGCTCCCGTGGGAATGGCGGCCGGTTTCAGCCACGGCAATTCCGGTGTTTGCGGCAGGGCGATCTGCAGCTGGCCCTTCTCCATGGCGGTGCGCAACAACGGCGAATTTCCCGGGGTGATCTCCTGGTTGTACAGGGTGGCGGGTGTCGGTGCGAACACATAATGGGTGGTGGCAGGTTTCACATCGGCACGGCGATAGAGCAGGGCGGCTGCCGGCAAGGTGGCGATCATCGCCGGGTCGTTGTAAGCGTGCCAGTTATCCGCCGTGCGCCAGCCCGGGTTGAAACCTTGCTGGCTGTAGGCATATTGCATCAGCGCATCCCAGCCCTGGTGGCTGGCGGTACCGGCCACGTACAGCGGTAGCGAATGGCGGTCGGGCAAAGGGAACGGCTCGGCGTTCCATTCGGTGACGGTGAGCGGTTTGCCGACCACCTGGGCAGCGGCGATCCAGTCGATCATGCCATCGCTGGTCAGCGGGTTCTTTTCCAGCTGGCCAATGGCGCCGTAGCTGTGGGCATCGACGACATCCCCTACGGTCAGCGCGGGCAGTGCACTCAGGCCATTGCCACCCCACGTACTGGTGGTGGCGATCGGTACCTTCACGCCCAGGCCACGGAGGTGGGCGATCATGTCGGCGTTGAAGCGCTGCTCCAGTTCGTTGAGCCACAGCTTCGAGGGGCCGTGCTCCCAGGCGCGCCAGGTCTGGTCGACGGGCAGGTTGTACTGCCTGGCGAACGCTTTGGCCGCTGCCATGTAGCGTTCGCTGTGGCGTGGTACATCCTTGTTCGGCATCAAGGCATTGCCATAGTGCTGGGTAAGGTCGTTTTCGTTGGTGATCAGCACCGCGGCGATGGCCGGGTCGTCCTTGTAGGCAAGACCTGTGTATTCGTTCACATGGGTCAGGTATTGCTCGGCAAAGCGTTTCATCGCCTGCTGAATACTGGTGTTCACATAGGCGTAGCCCTTCAAGTCGACGCGGTCATCTTTCTTGGGCAGTTCCTCGAAATCTTCAATCTTGTCGTTGGCAGTGAGTGCGCGTTGCACGTGCATGTCCAGCCAGATATAGATGCCTTCATCCTTGAGCGCCTTGATCCACAGGTCGAGCTTGCGTAGCGACTCGGCGCTGAGCTGCTGGGTATCGCGCACCAGGGTGCCATCGCCAAACACGTTCGGGCTGACCCAGGGCGAATCGTGGTGGTGCAGGCGCACCAGGTTGAAGCCCAGTGCCGATAGACGCTTGGCCTGCTGGCGGATTTCCTCATCGGGGCTCTTGAACAGCGAATAGGCAGACAGGTTGGTGCCCCAGAAACGCACCGGCGTGTTGTCTTCGAACATCAGTTGTTCGCCCACTGCCTTGACGAAGCCGCGCTTGCCTGCCGGTTTTTCCGCAGCGTTGAGGAATGACAGGTCCACAGGCGAAGTGCGCCAGTCAAGCTGGTCGTCGGGCCAGCTGGTGGGGTCGGCCAGGCCAAAGCGTTCGGTGGGGGTGGGGCCCAGGTCGATGTCGCCGGTAATGTTCAGCACCGCCTTGATCTGCTGCCGGCCAGCGCTGATCGGGTCTTTGTAGAAGAATGCGCGCAGCTCGGACGGGTTGCCGCGCTCGAAGTACACCTTGGCCAGTGGCGGGTCGAAGCGCATTTCAATGCGTCTGCCCTGGTCAGCCTTGCCCCATGACCAGCCACGGTTGTCGGGTAGCAAGATCGGGGCGCCCATTTCTCCGGCAATTTGCTCCGGGTCGAACTGGAACACCATGCCGCCACCCATTACGCCGCTCTGGCGGCTATGCGCGTCAAGGTCGAAGGCCCAGCTCAGGGTTTGTGGCTGTTGCTTGCGGATGTCTGCCGTAAGGTCGAAATCCAGCTCCTTGTTCTTGCCCTGCAAGGTGTAGTGGTAGGGGCCGTTGACCTTGAAGTCCGTGTAGAAGCCGGTCCAGCTCCAGTTGGCCGCCCAGAAGTCGAACTTGGCCTTCATCACCGGCCCGCCGCCGCGGGTCACAGTGGGCAAGCCATTCTGTTCCTCGACGCTGACCTGCCAGTCCGATGACCAGCCGGCCAAAGGCAGCACCGCCAGGCCAGCCATGACCGAAACCCGCACAAGGGCAAACACATTCATGGGCATTACCTGGGTTGTAGGCCGGGTTCGGCCAGCTCGGCTGCCTGGCTGTTGTGCAGACGGCGGACCATCTGGATGTAGGCCACGCCCAGCCCGCCGATTGACCAGTACACCACCGGGATGAAGGTGATGCTGCTGACGGTGAAGATGATGACCAGAATGCCGATCAGCGTTGCCAGCAACACCCGCCCCAGCTGCCTTCGCTCGTCATCCTTGTCGGCAAAGCTGCGCATGGCCTTGCGGATGCCCCACAGCACCACGGCGAAAAAGGCCACGAACAGGCCAAGCCCGACCAGCCCGACCCGCAGTGCCAGGTTGATGTACGTGTTGACGATGTCGATGATGCCTTCGCCCTGGATCATCGATTGCATTTCCGGGGTGTTGCGGAAGTCGAACGAGCCAAACAGCGGGTTGCGCTGGATGACGATCCACGAGTTGTCCATCAGCCGCTCGCGGTAGGTGATGTTTTCTTTTTCCAGGTTGCCAATGAACGGCAACAGGTCCAGTACCTTTTCACCGCCGGGCACGATGGTCAGCAAGGGCAGGGCGAGCATGCCGGCAGCTGCCAGCAGCGTCAGGCGCCGGACGGCCCCTTTGCCCAAGGCAATGAATACCACCACGATCACCACCACGCCTATCCACGGGCCACGAGACAACGGCGCGAACAGCCCGGCGGCCAGCAGCAGGGCGCCCATCGCGCGCTGCAAGGGGCGCTGGACATAACCCTGCACGAACAGGAACAGGCCGATGGCCACGCTCATCACATAACCCAGGGCAATGGCTTGCCCGGTAGTGGCGCTGGCACGCAGCGCGCCACCCCGGCTCAGGTAGCCGGACATGCTCCAGGGCACGCCCATGGCATCCACCAGGGCGCTGTACAGCAGCCAGTGGCGCACGTACTCGGCCACGGCGATCAGTGCCAGCACGAAAGAGGCAAGCACGAAGGCCAGCAACGCATCCTTGAAGTCGCTGACCTGGCGCAGCCCACGGCTGGCAACGTAGTACGGCAGGAACACATCGACAAACAGGTACAGCGCCTGGCGCAGGGTATCCGTAAGGGTGGTCTCGCGCAGGTACAGCACGCTCATCAGCAGCAGGCCGGCCGCCAGCAACTTGTCGGGCCAGGTGCGCCCGAAGCGCAGGGTGTCACTTTGCCGGCGCAGCTCCAACGCTGCCGGCAACAGCACGCACAGGGTCAGCAGGCGGATATGGTTGAGGTCGACCAGGTAGTTGACCACGCCGAACCCGGGCACCTGCACCGACGCCGGCGGGATCAGGAACAGCAGCATGTAGAACAGCGCCATGGGGTTGTGTTCGCGGCGCGTGGCAATCAACAGGATCACGGCACCCGCGCCCAGGTACAGCCAGAAGCTGTGCGAGACGAAGGCCAGCACGGTAAGCAGGAACCACAAGTTGCGCCGGCGCTTGAAGTCACCGAGCGGAATCAGGTCGGTGGCAGGGCGCCGCGCCAGCAGGAAGACCACGCTCGCCAAAAACAGAATGACGATCAACGCACGAAAATGTTCAGGCATCGGCTATGTACACCTTTCCCTCGGTGGGCAACGGCTAGCATCGTGGCTAATTGAAACTATAGTGACTTTTAGCCAATCAGTCAGAGATTGAAGTCATGCCGTCGATTGATGTGTCAGCTGCCGCAAGCTTGCGCAAGCGAGCCATGAGAGCCGGGTCATGGAACCTGGTATCCCAGGTGGCTTCACAGGTCATGCGCCTTGGCGGCAACCTGATCATGGCCCGTTTGCTGCTGCCGGAAATGTTCGGGGTAATGGTCATTGCCACCACGGTCTCGGTACTCCTGCATTTGTTGTCGGACGTAGGGCTGCGGCAGAACATCATCCAGAGCCATCGGGGTGACGACCCGGACTTTCTCAATACCGCATGGACCGTGCAGATCATTCGCGGCTTCTTGCTGTTTGGCCTGACCCTGCTGCTGGCCTTGTGTGCCTGGGTGGCACAGCTGGAGGAGTTGTGGCCGGCGGATTCCACATATGCCGCGCCCGTGTTGCCGATGGTGTTGGCATTTACCGGGCTGTCGGCAGTCATCTGGGGCTTCCAGTCCACCAAGATAGACGTGGCTGTGCGCACTTTCCAACAAAAGCGCGTGGTGCTGGTCGACCTGGCGTCACAAGCGGCCGGCCTGGTGGTGATGCTGGTTCTAGGCCTGCTGACCCATTCGATATGGGCGTTGGTGATTGCCGGGCTGGTTTCTGCCGTTGCCTGGACCGTGCTGGGCCATACCGCTCTTGAGGGGCCGAACAATCACCTGCGCTGGGACCGTACCGCGCTTACCGAACTGATAGTGTTCGGCCGCTGGATCCTGTTGTCGTCGATGGTGGGGGTGCTGGCCATGTACGGTGACCGCATCCTGTTTGGTGCCAGTATGTCGGCGGCGCAACTGGGGGTTTACTCGATTGCAGTGCTGATCCTGGGCGCGGTGCAGACGGCACTGATGAAAATTGTCGGCGCGGTCGCGCTCCCCGCCTTCAGCGAAGCGGCCCGGGCCGATGACAAGGAGCGCCTGAAAGCGCTGTATCACCGTTTCCGCCTGCTGGTCGACCTGCTGGTGCTGTTCATCTGCGGCGGTTTTCTCACTGCCAGCCCACTGCTGATCGGCTGGATGTACGACGATCGCTACAGTGAAGCAGGGCCGATGCTGGCAATTCTCTCGCTGTCTTTCATCGTATTGCGCTATACCTTGGCACATCAGGTGTGGATTGCCTTGGGCCTGACGAAGTACCAGGCCATGGATAACATCATCCGCCTGGTCTCGCTATGGGCGTTGCTGCCGCTGTTGCAGGCGATCGGTGGTGTGGAATGGGCGATCTGGGGGGTTGCCTTGCATACCGTACCAACGCTGGTGCTGATTGTGTATGTGAATTGCAAGCTGGGAATCTTCAGCCTCAAACGTGAACTGGTGGTGCTGCCGATGCTGCTGGTCGGGGCGCTGTGCGGGGCGTTGCTGACGGCCTTTTTCAACTGGTTGTGAGGCAGCGTGCTGGGTGTAACTTTCATGAGTACAGGTCACGGGATCATGGGGAAGCTTACTTTTTGTAGTGCGCAGGTGGGGCGTAGGGGGTTTCTCCAGAGCTGTGTCTTGCTGGGCGTCGGTGGCGCCGTGTTCGGCACTTCTGCAACCGTTGCCGGCAAACCTGTCGAACAATCGGGGTTCGTGGTCATCAACGGCTGGGTATTGCCGTCCCGTTACTTCCGGAACGAGCAAGCATGATCAAGGACTTCGAGCAGCAGAAGGCGCTGCGTGATCATTACGATTTCTGCATCATTGGTGCCGGCCCGGCAGGTATCACCCTGGGCCTGCGGCTGGCTGCGGCTGGCTGGAGCGTGTTGCTCGCCGAAGGCGGCGGGCGTGAGTATGCGCCGCACTCGCAAGGCTTGTACGCATGCACCTCCACAGGCCTTGAGTTGTACGCCGAAGAAACCCGCCTGCGCTACCTGGGCGGTACGTCCAACCATTGGGCGGGCCGTTGCCGCCCATTCACCCCTTCGGACTTTTCCATCGCCCCGCCTGGCGAGCTGCCTGGGTGGCCGATTCCCTATTCGGAGATAGAGGGCTACCTGCCTGCGGCCATGGATATCGTCGACCTGCCGCCAGGTTCGGATTTTCGTGCGATGAATGCCGGCCTCAATGGCGGCGACTTCGAGCCCGATCGCTTTCTGCTTAGCCCACCCACGCGCTTTGCGCAGAAATACGCCACGGCACTCGAGCAGACCAAAGGCCTGGACGTGTTCATCAACTGCAATTGTGTAGACCTGGAATTCGACAGGGCTTCCGGCCACATTGCTGCAGTGGTGCTGTCCGATTACCAGCGCAATCGCCAGCGCCTGGTGGCTAGCCACTTCATCCTGGCCACGGGCGCCATCGAGAATGCCCGGCAACTGTTGAACAGTGAAACCCTGGTGGCTGCGGGCGTGATAAACAAGGATGGGCTGGTTGGCGGGTGCTTCATGGAGCACCTGAATATTGACCTGGGCACCTTCATCCTCAAGTCCGGGCAAGACCCGGAGCCGCGCCAGTACTACACCACCGATGCCTTTGTCGATGAGTACAAAGCCGGTAAAGGCAACGTCACCGCCGCCTTGCTGGCTGATGTGCAAACCTATGGGCGTACCGCCGAGGTCAAGCATTTTCTCGAAAACCTTGCCTGTGACTGGGGCTTCGCCAGCAAGGTGTCCTTCGTCGCCAAGTTCAGTTGCCCCGGTGACGGTGTGATCAGCACCATGATCGAGCAGTTCCCCAACCTGCACAGCCGCATTTCGCTGCTGAACGAAAAGGATGCACTGGGCATGGCCAAGGTCAATGTCAACTGGGCGCTCAGCGCCGATGACAGGCATACCATCAAGTGCATCGGCACCGAACTGGCCAAGCAGTTCGCCGATATGGACCTGGGGTTCATCAAACTCAACGACTTTGTCTACGACACATCGATACCGCTGAAGATGGCACCGCATGCCCACCACATGGGCACCACGCGCATGGCCGCTTCGCCGCAATTCGGTGTGGTCGATGCCAACTGCAAGGTGTTTGGTACCGAAAACCTGTACGTCGCCGGCAGCAGTATTTTTGCCAAGGGCGGCGCCTCCAACCCGACCATGCCGCTGCTGCAGTTTGCCGTGCGGCTGGCCGACCACCTCAATGCCAGGATGACGGCGGCCAGGGGCGCCGTGGCGTGATGCACGCTGTACATGGGTTGAGAGCGCTGCGGTCAGCAACCAGAAGAACGAGACCGGAACGCCTCAGGGACACTCCAGAAGGTTTTGATCGCGAGGCCAGGCAGTATGAAGGGATGGATACGCAAGGCAGTGGCGCATTATGCCCATGCAACCGGGCGAGGGGGCACGTTCTACCGGCGGTTCTGCAGGCCTTCGGGGCTTGAATGGGGCGCCTACCTCACCCGCTGGGGCAACTTTCACTCGGTCGGCACCAACTTCTTTGTCAATACAGGCTGCAAGTTCCTCGACCCGTCGCTGGTGCGCATCGGTAACAGTGTGGGCCTGTCCGACTGCACGTTGATCGGTCATGACGGCGTGGTATTGCTGATCGAGCATCGCTTCGGCAAGCACCTGGACTCGGTCGGGTATATCGATATCAAGGACAACTGCTTCATCGGCCACGGAGCCATCATCATGCCCCGTGTGACCATCGGCCCGGAGTCGATCGTGGCTGCAGGCGCGGTGGTGACCAAGGACGTGCCGCCGGGCACCGTGTATGGGGGCAACCCGGCCGTGTTCATCTGTACCACCGAGCAATTGATCAAGCGGGTGGAGGAGCGCTGCGAAGCCTACCCCTGGATCGACCTGGTCAAGCAGCGCAATGGCGCCTACGACCCGCAAGTGGAGCCGCAGCTGATGGCGCAAAGGCGCCAGTATTTCTTCGGGGACAGCAAAAATGGCTAGCAAACCTGTGGATGTCATGGTGGTCAATTTCAATACCGCCGGGCTGCTGCAGCCGATGTTCGATGCGCTGCGCCGCGCCGACAGCGAGCGCCTGGCCAGTTACCTGGTGGTAGACAACGCATCGCGCGATGACTCGGTGCAGCGCATGGCCCAGGTGTGCCCCGAGGCACTGCTGCTGAGCAACAAGCAGAACGTGGGGTTCGGCCGGGCCAACAACCAGCTGCTGGCGCACCTGAAAGGCAAGTACGCCTTGCTGCTCAATACCGATGCCTTTGTTGCCGCCGACTCCCTGCAGAAAACCCTCGACTACATGGAGGCCCATCCAGATTGCGGTGTGCTGGGGGTGCGCCTGGAGGGGCGCGACGGTGACCTGCAACCCAGCTGCCGCTACTTCCCCACACCGCTCAACGTGTTCGTCGGGCGTACCGGGCTGGGGCGGTTCTTCCCGGGGTTGAAGATGGTCGACGAAATGAACTGGGACCACGCGTCGGTGCGCGAGTGTGACTGGCTGCCCGGCTGCTTCTACCTGGTGCGCCGCGAAGTGCTCGACAAGGTGGGGCTGTTCGACCCGCGCTACTTCCTTTATTACGAAGAAGTGGACCACTGCAAGCGGGTGAAAGAGGCGGGCTGGAAAGTGGTGTTCTACCCGCATACCACGGTGGTACACATCGGCGGCGAAAGCTCCAAGTCGGTGGCCGAGCTGGAGGCGGCAAGCCGGCAGATCTCGGCGTACCAGATCGAAAGCGAGTTGTTGTACTTCCGCAAGCATCATGGGGTGGCAGGGCTGGCCCTGCACATGCTGCTGGTTACCCTGGGTGACCTGGTGCTGGCACTCAAGGCGCTGTTGAAACGACGCGGGTGGGGCGCGATACAGGCCTGCTGGCGTCATTGCCAGGCGACCTGGTCATTGTTGTTCAAGACCCGGTACGCCAGCCAAGCGACAAGGTAGGTGGAGCCATGTTCGAGAATATTCGTGCTGACCTGCGGGCCCATGGCGGTGACTGGGGCGCGCAGGGCTTCTGGGTACTGCTGGTGTATCGCTTTGGTCGCTGGCGTTATACCGTCCGCCCGGCGCTGCTGCGCAAGCTGTGCTCGCTGGTCTACAAAGTGTTGTTCAAATTCGTGCAGATCATCACCGGCATCGAGTTGCCGTGCGAAGTGGTGATCGGGCGCAACTTTGTCATCGATCATTTTGGCGGCATCGTCATCAGTGGCTATGCACGGTTCGGCGACGACTGCCGTATCCGCAACGGTGTGGTGGTGGGCTTGAAGAATGTCAACGAGCCCATTGCCCCGGTGTTCGGCAACAACGTCGATATTGGTACCGGCGCCAAGGTGCTGGGCAGCATTCGCATTGGCAACAACGTGATCATCGGCGCCAATGCGGTGGTACTGGTGGATGTGCCGGACAACTCGCTGGCGGTAGGGGTACCGGCCACCATCAAGACCAGGCTGCCGGCTGCCACGGCGCCTGTCGAGCGAACGCCATGACGGCAGGCATCGGCGTGGTGGTCATCGGCCGCAACGAAGGCTCGCGTCTGGAGCGCTGCCTGCGTTCGCTGGTGCAGGGGGCGGGCAAGGTCATGTACGTCGATTCGGGCTCCACCGACGGGTCGCCGCTGCTGGCGCGCAGCCTGGGGGTGGAAGTGCTTGCGCTGGACATGAGGGTGCCGTTCACCGCCGCACGCGCCCGCAACGAAGGCTTTAGCGCCTTGCAACAGCTATTGCCGTCGATGCAATGGGTGCAATTCGTCGATGGCGATTGCGAGGTGGATGCCCACTGGCTGGCCACGGCGCAGGCATTTCTCGACCAACATCCAGAGGTAGCGGTGGTGTGTGGCCGTCGGCGTGAGCGCTTCCCGGAGCATTCGGTTTACAACCTGTTATGCGACCTGGAATGGGACACCCCGGTCGGTGAGGCCAAGGCCTGTGGTGGCGATGCGCTGATGCGTGCAGACGCCTTTGCCGCCGTTGGCGGCTTTCGCGCCGAGCTGATCGCTGGCGAGGAGCCGGAACTGTGCGTGCGCTTGCGGGCCAAGGGTTGGAAGGTATGGCGGCTGGCTGCCGAGATGACCTTGCACGACGCGGCCATGACCCGTTTCAGCCAGTGGTGGCGGCGCAGCCTGCGTGCCGGCCATGCTTATGCCGAAGGCGCCTATCTACATGGCCAGCCGCCTGAACAACACTGGCTGCGTGAGTCGCGCCGGGCCTGGCTGTGGGGCCTGGGCATCCCCCTGGTGATCGTGCTGGCGTGCCTGTTGCTGGGTAGTTGGGGCTTGCTGTTGCTGTTGATCTACCCGTTGCAGGCTGTGCGCCTGGCGCGCCGCGGCGGTAAATCGGCGCGCGAGAACTGGCTGCAGGCGGTGTTTCTGGTGTTGGGCAAGTTTCCGGAAATGCTCGGCCAACTGAAATTCCTGCGCCACCGCTTCGCGGCCGGCAAATCGGCTTTGATCGAGTACAAGTGAGAGAGACCCATGATGCTCGGCACCCTCGTGAAAAGCGTGTTCACCTTGCAACCGGGCTACTCGTTGCGGGCGTTGAACAACAAGTACAAGTTGACGCGGCACATTGCCAGGCAATGGCCTGAGCTGAATGGTTTCATGCAGCGCATGACGGCAGCGTTGGGCCCGCAAGGTGTGCAGCGGCTGGGCGTGGACTGCATCGGCATGGTGCAGTGGCCTTACCTCAGCAAGTGCTGGGAGGCCCCGCAGCGCCTGGAGGTGGTGGCTTCGCACTTTGAAGTGCTGGCCGGGGAATTTCCGGCACTGTTGCTGCTGGGGCGGGACGAAAGCCTGACGTTGTGCGACCTGGCCAGCTATTCGCCCGGCTGCCGACTGGTACTGGACCGCCCCATCTGGTTCAAGCGTGAAGGTGAACTGGTACTGAACCTGTTTCAGGGCGACCTGCGTGTGGCGTCGTTGGCGTTTACCCTGTGCCGCGACCAAGGTGAGCTGTTGATGTTCATCGGTGCTGTGCAGGGCATTCACAAGGGCATCGACAGCGAAACATCGCTTGCCATTTACCGTGACCTGACCAAGGACTTCGAGGGGCTGCGCCCGCGCAGCCTGCTGCTAGAAGCATTGAAGTGCCTGGCGCGCACGTTGGGCGTTGTGCACCTGTATGCCGTCAGCGATACCTGCCGGCACCATCGCCACCCGTATTTCGGCAGCGACAAGGCCCAGGACCTGGCGGCCAACTACGACGTCATCTGGCAGGAAAACGGCGCTACTGCGTCGAACCGCGAGGACTTCTTCATCATCCCGTTGGCACCGGCCCAGCGCGCCGAACAGGACATTCCGGCAAAGAAACGCGCAATGTACCGCCGTCGCCAGGCGCTGCTGGACGATGTTTTTCTGCGCTTGCAGGCCGCATTGCCGGGCAGCGGTCACAACCTTGGACTACAAGGAAAACAGGGGGATGCATTTGCTGTGAGTGCATCGGCAGTAGACAGACCGCCCGTAGTCGACAGCCTGAAGTGAAGGTTGGCAGGGGTGGCCGGTCATCAAGCGGGTCGGGATCTGAATTCGTATGCGCATTGCTTACTTCATCAATCAATACCCGAAAGTCAGCCACAGTTTCATCCGCCGCGAGATCCTGGCGCTGGAGCGGCTGGGCGTAGAGGTGCAACGCATTGCCCTGCGAGGGTGGGATGCCGAGTTGCAGGACGCCGAGGATGCGGCCGAGCGGGGCAAGACCCGCTATGTATTGCAGGCAGGCGTGAAGGGCTTGCTGAGGCCAACGTTGCAGGTACTGCGTGCACAGCCCGGGCGGTTCTTCCAGGCCCTGTGGCTGGCGATGCGCCTTGGCCTGCGTGCCGACCGCGCCTGGCCCTACCACCTGGTCTACCTCGCCGAAGCGTGCCAGGTGCTTCAGTGGCTTCAGGCCAGTGAAGCAAGACACGTGCATGCTCATTTCGGCACCAACTCCACCGAGGTGGTGATGCTGGCCAACCGGCTGGGCGGGCCTGCCTACAGTTTTACCGTGCACGGGCCGGAAGAGTTCGACAAGCCGCAGTTCTTGCACATGGGCGAAAAGGTGCGGCGCGCCGCGTTTGTAGCGGCAGTCAGTTCTTATGGCCGCAGCCAGCTGTTCCGCTGGGTGGCGCACGAACACTGGGCCAAAGTGAAGGTGGTGCATTGTGGCCTTGAGCGGGGCTTCCATGAGGTGGCGCCGGTCGATGTGCCGTCTGCGCCACGGCTGGTGTGCGTGGGGCGCCTGTGTGAACAGAAAGGCCAGTTGCTGCTGCTTGAGGCGGCACGTCAGCTTGCTGCAAAGTCGATCGAGTTCGAATTGGTGCTGGCTGGTGACGGCGAGATGCGCCAGCAGGTCGAGGCCTTGATTGCCCGGCACGGCTTGCAGCAGCACGTGCGGATCACCGGCTGGATCAGCAGTGCACGGGTGCGCGAGGAGGTCCTTGCCGCCCGCGCGCTGGTATTGCCCAGCTTCGCCGAAGGCTTGCCGGTGGTGATCATGGAGGCCATGGCCTTGCGCCGGCCGGTACTCACCACCTTTGTAGCGGGTATCCCCGAGCTGGTGCGCCCGGGCGAGAATGGCTGGCTGTTCCCCGCCGGTGCTGTGGACGAATTGGCAGCCGCCATGGCCGACTGCCTGGCGCAACCCGCCGACGTGCTGCAGCGCATGGGCGAGGCGGCCTACCAGCGGGTATTGCAACGGCATGACATCGACACTGAGGCGGCCAGGCTGGCCGGCTATTTCAAGGCATCCGCATGATGAGTGTACTGGGTTGGTTGCTGGGCCTGTTGGCGGTGTCCGCCTGGGTCCCGGTGTCGGTGTTTTTCGTGCAGGTGCTCATGGCATGCCTGCCGCCGCGTTCGCGGCCCCTGGGCAATGCCGTGCGCCCGCGCGTTGCGGTGCTGGTGCCCGCACATGATGAGGCGGCGATCATCCGCACGACGCTGGCGAGCATTACCCCGCAATTGCAGGAAGGCGACCGCCTGCTGGTGGTGGCCGACAACTGCTCCGACGAAACGGCCCGCCTGGCCCGCGAGGCGGGTGCAGAGGTGGTGGAGCGCTTTGATGCAGTGCGGCGTGGTAAAGGTTATGCCCTGGACTTTGGCGTACGCCACTTGGCTGGCCAGCCACCAGAGGTGGTGATTGTGGTGGATGCCGACTGCCAGGTAGGCGAGGGCGCAATTGAATGCCTGGCGCGCCGTTGCAAGCAGGCGCAACGCCCGATACAGGCGCTGTACCTGATGCGCGCTCCCGCAGGCAGCGGGCTGAAAGTACAGGTGGCCGAGTTTGCCTGGCGGGTAAAAAACCTGGTGCGTCCGCGCGGGTGGGCGCGCCTTGGCCTGCCGTGCCAGTTGATGGGGGCCGGGATGGCATTCGGTTGGCACGACCTGGCCTTGATCAACCTGGCCAATGGGCACCTGGTGGAAGACGTGAAACTGGGCCTGGACCTGTGCCAGCACGGCAAGCCGCCACTGTTTTGCCCTGAGGCGCTGGTTACCAGCCAGTTTCCCGCCAGCCAGCAAGGACTGAACAGCCAGCGCACTCGCTGGGAGCATGGCCACCTGGGGTTGATGCTGGCTGATGCACCCAAGCGTGCGCTGGCAGCCATCAAGCAAGGCAATGGCAGCCTGCTGGCCATGACCCTGGACTTGCTGGTGCCACCCTTGGCGCTACTGGTGCTGACGTTGCTCGGGCTAAACGTGTTGGCCTGGCTTGCGTACCTGCTGCTGGGTATTGCGGCGCCTGCGTGGATTGCCCTGGTGGCGTTGGCCATGCTCGGCGTTGCGGTGTTGCTGGCGTGGGCCCGTTTCTGCCGGGAGCTGATACCGTTTTCAGTGCTGCTGTACGCGCCTTTCTACGCTGCCAGGAAAATCCCCTTGTACCTGGGGTTTCTGATCAAGCGCCAGGTTGAATGGGTGCGCTCCAAACGGGATGACGACTGATGGCTGCATGGCAATGGCAGAAACGCTGGCAAGGCATCATCAACGGGCTCGAGGTAGTGCCTGACAGCAGCGCAGCGCAGCGCCTGCTCGACCGGCTGGCTGCCCCGCAGTGCGCAACCGTGCTGGGGTTCGTCAATGCCCATGCGATGAACCTGGTGGTGCGCGACGCTGCGTACTGCCAGGCGTTGTCGGCGGCCGACGTGCTGCTGCGCGACGGCTCCGGCATGGCGATCCTGTATCGGCGTATGGGCCTGGAGCCCGGGCTGAACATGAACGGCACCGACTTCATTCCCAGCCTCATGTCGGCTTATCGCGGCCGCCGGGTTGCGTTCTGGGGCACGCAGCAGCCGTACCTGAACCAGGCTGTGCAACGCTGTGAGGCACTGTTTGGCGTGCTACCGGTTTCGGTTCACGATGGCTTTGCCAGCGTCGACACCTACCTGAACCTGGCCAAGGATCATCAACCAGAGCTGATCGTGCTGGGCATGGGCATGCCCAAGCAGGAGGCGGTAGCAGCCAGGTTGGCAGCGGTTGGCGGACCGTGCCTGATCGTGTGTGGCGGGGCTATCCTGGACTTCCTCGGTGGCAAGGTAAGCCGGGCACCGCATTGGCTACGGCGCCTGGGGGGCGAATGGGCCTACCGGCTGTTGCGCGAGCCAAAACGTTTGTTCATGCGTTATGTGGTGGGCAACCCACTGTTTTTGTTGCGTACGCTGCTGTACGGCAGGGCAGCCGATTCGGCCAGAGGGGCTGGATGAATCGGCCAGAACCCGCCTTGATGGCGGGTGGCTGCTACAGTGAGATCAGTGGCTTGGGGGCTGCACGATCCTGCTTCGGTGGCGTTACATAAGCCGTTTTCAAGACTTGCTGTTTGATGGAAGGCACTTGCTACGCTCACATAGATGAGGTCTGAAATGGTTTTCGAACCCAGAAGCAGTCGTTCCTTACTCCAGAGAAGAAGCAGCGTAAGTAACGCCATCCAGGCCGGGCTTGATGGCATTGCGGTCACAGGTATTGCCTGGTACCTCATCTATGATCAGTTTGGTTACATAACCTCAGATTATGTAATCATGCTGCTGTTGCTGATTGGTGCATTGGCCGTGATTTACGACCATTATGCTATCTACCGCACGAACGTGGGCCTTTCGATCAAGGCCTTCCGCCTGTTCAAAGCGTGGTCTGCAACGTTCTGCTTCCTTGTGGTCATGGCGTTTTTGACCAAGCAGAGCGAAACCTATTCACGGCTACTGGTCGTGCAGTTGTTCATCATTGGTTATATTGCCCAGTTATTCCTGCACTTTGCTGTTCGTGAATTGCAAAAGCGCTTTACCGCCCATGCACGCCTGGACAATGCACTGATTATCGGCGACGGCGACCTGGCCAATTTCCTTTATCAGAAAATCAGCAACAACCCCTGGTTTGGCGAGCGGGTTCTGGGGTGCGTGCTGCTTGACCAGGGCGCCGGGCAGGGGCGTGACAATGCTGAAGGCAAGCAGCGCCTACCCGTGCTCGGGCACATTGCGGACCTGGATGAAATCGTTGCCCAGCATGGCATACGCACCGTCTACCTGGTTACGCCGCTCGGGGGCTCCGAGGTCATCAACGATGTGTACTTCAAGCTGCTCGACAAGTGCATAGCGGTGAACTGGGTGCCGGATATCTTCTCGCTGCGCCTGATCAACCACAGCGTGAGGGAAATTGCCGGTATCCCTGTACTTACGTTGTCTGAAACACCGCTGACGGGCATGAGCCTGTTCCTGAAAAACCTCGAGGACAGGGTGTTGGCGGCGCTCATTCTACTGTGCGCGTCGCCCGTATTACTGGGTGTTGCACTGGCCATCAAGGTCACCAGCCCCGGGCCGGTGTTCTTCCGCCAGGAGCGCACGGGCTGGACCGGCGAATCGTTCCGGATCTGGAAGTTCAGAAGCATGCATGTTCACCAGCCGGATAATGGGGTGGTGAAACAGGCGCAGAAGAATGACCCGCGGCTGACCCGGATTGGCGCGTTTATCCGCCGCACCAGCCTGGATGAGCTGCCACAGTTGTTCAACGTGCTGACCGGGGAAATGTCGCTGGTCGGGCCGCGCCCGCATGCGCTGCAGCACGACACCTTGTATTCGCAGGACATCGTTGACTACTTTGCCCGCCACAACATCAAGCCGGGCATGACCGGCCTGGCGCAGGTGCGTGGTTTCAGGGGCGAGACCAAGGATATCGAGCAGATGATCCAGCGGGTGGACTCGGACATCGAGTACATCAACAACTGGTCGCTATGGCTGGACTTTGTGATCCTGGTGCGCACCCTGAATGCCTTTACCGGCAAGCAGGCGTATTAACAGTTCGAAAGCGCGCCACGGACCCTGTGGGAGCGGGCGTGCCCGCGAAACAAGCAACGCGGTGGATGGCACCGGCTAAGCCGGTGTTCGCGGGCTCGCCCGCTCCCACAGGACCGCGATTAGCAGTAGGAGATTGGTCATTCCTTGCTTAGCGGGTGCAACTCGCGGAATCCCCGCGCTTCCTCCACCAGCCAGTCATGTACCGCCCGTGCCCCCGGCTGGTTCAGTCCACCCGGCGGGTAATGCACCATGTAGCGTTTGTGGTTCGCAATTGGCACACCGAACGGCACGATCAGTGCGCCGCGTTCCAGTTCGTCATTCAGCAGCGTGCGCCGGGCAATCGCTACACCGATACCGGCAATGGCCGCCTCGATCGTCAAGTGGTTACGGTTGAAGGTGTGCCCACGCCGCACATCCAGGCCGGCGGCGCCTATGCCCTCCAGGTAGAACTCCCATTCGGCGTATTCCGAGCTGCCACGCCAGGCGGTGATGTCATGCAGCAGCGGGTAATGGGCAAGGTCTGCCGGCCCATGCAGCGGTGGGCGCCCGCGCAGCAGGGAGGGTGAACACACCGGGAAGATCTGCTCGTCCAGCAGCGGTGTCGAGAGCATGCCGGGGTAGCTGCCATCGTTCAGGTCGATCGCCAGGTCGAACTCGCCCAAGGTCAATGCCTGGGCGCTGTCCTCGGCCACCAGGCGCAATTCGATGTCGGGGTAGCGCTGCTGAAAGCGCGGCAGGCGGGGGGTGAGCCACTTAGCCAGGAATGACGGGATCGAGCGCACCCGCAACGTACCGCGAATTTCACCGGCGTCCAGGCGCAGCAGTTCGGCCTCGATGCTGCCGTAGGCGTCGGTCACCGTCTGGGCCAGGCGCTGCCCTTCGGCGCTCAGCTCCACACCGCGGGCCCGGCGCAGGAAAAGCCGGTAACCCAGGCGTTCTTCCAGCTGGCGCATCTGCTGGCTGACCGCACCCGGGGTGATGTGCAGCTCTTCGGCGCAGCGGGTGAAGGACAGGTGCCGGGCAGCGCAGGCGAATACATGTAGCCAGACGAACAGCTGGCCATTGAGTTGTCGTCGCATCGTTTAGTACCACTAAAGCCTTGCTTAGAAAGTTTCGTTGGTCATCCGTGAGCCATGGCGTCAGTATCGCGCAATATCGCAGTACCACTCAATTTCTTCAGATAACCGTGCTTTGGATTCATCTCAGGGGGCGGTCAGGCATTAGTATGGCTATCAGTGTTTTCGACCTTTTCAAAATCGGCATCGGGCCGTCCAGCTCCCACACTGTTGGCCCGATGCGGGCCGCAGCGACTTTTGCCCAGGCCTTGCGTGAGCAGGGGCTGCTGGCGCGGGTGATGCGTGTCGAAGTGCGCTTGTATGGCTCGCTGTCGGCCACCGGGGTTGGCCATGCCACCGACCGCGCCTGCCTGCTCGGCCTGATGGGCCAGTGGCCGGACAGGATCGACCCGGCCACCATCGAGTCGCGTATCGGCCAGGTGCTGCAAGAGCATTGCCTGATGCTGGATGGCAGCCACCCGCTGGCTTTCGACTATGGCCGTGACATGCTGTTGCTCGACGAAAACCTGCCGTACCACCCCAATGCCATGAGCCTGGAAGCCATGGACGGGCAGGGCAGCCTGCTGTGTCAGACCTACTATTCGGTGGGTGGCGGCTTTATCGTCGAGCAGGCCGAAATCGATGCTCCGGCCACTGAAGGCGGCGCAGTGGTGCTGCCTTATGAGTTCGACAGTGGTGCCCAGTTGCTGGCCTTGTGCAAAACCCACGGTTTGAGCGTGGCGCAACTGATGATGGCCAACGAGTGTGCATGGCGGCCGGAAGCCGAGGTGCGCGAAGGGCTGCTGCGTATCTGGGCGGCCATGCGTGAGTGCGTTGACAACGGGCTGCGCAACGAAGGCATCTTGCCTGGCGGGCTGCACGTCAAGCGCCGTGCGGCGCGCCTGCACCGCAGCCTGCAGGAACTGGGCAAGCCTAACGTGATCGGCTCGACCCTCAGCGCCATGGAGTGGGTCAACCTGTTCGCCCTGGCGGTCAATGAAGAAAACGCCGCCGGCGGGCGCATGGTTACCGCGCCTACCAATGGTGCGGCCGGTATCATCCCGGCGGTGTTGCACTACTACATGAAGTTCAACCCTGCCGCCAGCGACGCCGATGTCGTGGACTTCCTGCTGGCCGCAGCAGCGGTCGGCATCCTGTGCAAGAAGAACGCTTCGATTTCCGGTGCTGAAGTGGGCTGCCAGGGCGAAGTGGGCTCTGCGTGTTCGATGGCCGCTGCCGGCCTTGCACAGGTGCTGAGCGCTACGCCGCCGCAACTGGAGAATGCCGCCGAAATTGCCTTGGAACACAACCTGGGGCTGACCTGCGACCCGGTTGGCGGCCTGGTTCAGGTGCCCTGCATCGAGCGCAATGCAATTGCGGCAGTGAAGGCGATCAACGCTGTGCAAATGGCGTTGCGCGGGGATGGTGAGCACTTCATCTCGCTCGACCGGGTGATCCGCACCATGCGTGATACCGGGGCCGACATGCATGCCAACTACAAGGAAACCTCGCGTGGCGGTTTGGCAGTAGCATTTGTAGA
The DNA here is from genome assembly GCF_042956345.1 of Pseudomonas sp. NPDC008258. Classification (NCBI taxonomy): domain Bacteria; kingdom Pseudomonadati; phylum Pseudomonadota; class Gammaproteobacteria; order Pseudomonadales; family Pseudomonadaceae; genus Pseudomonas; species Pseudomonas sp. NPDC008258. The sequence continues at coordinate 139,525 of NZ_JBIBGE010000003.1, read as the reverse complement.
GTGCTAAACAAGCTTACTGGGCGATGCGGTCTTTTTGTGGGAGCGGCCTTGCCGGGGCGCCGGACCGGTCGGAAAGGGGTGCGAAGCGCCCCCAGGATTTCGGCATGGGTGCCTATGTTGCTGGGGCCGCTTTGCGGCCCTTTCGCGACGCAAGGCCGCTCCCACAGGTACTGTGTACGGCGATTCTTAGCGGGCTTTCTGCTTCGCCTCCAGGAAGCTCGCACGCATGTCCTTGGCCCAGCCATCCAGCACCGGCTTGACGTCATTAAGGGTCAGCTTCTGGGTATCGTTCTCCAGCTCCTGGCCCGCACCTTTGCGTACCACCTGGGCGAGTACCTTCTGGTTGGCCCCATCAAGGAACGCCGCCTCCACCCCCACATCCACATCCTGGTCACGGCCACCCGTGGCGGTGTTCACACCTGCCGCGATCAGCGCGATGGGGATGACCTCGTAGGGCTTTAGGCCCTCGTTGCTGGTAGATACTGCAGTAATAGCCGGGCGTACCACGATCACACCCGGGCCAGGACCTTGTGCGAGCGGCATCACACTGCCGATTTCACGGCGCAGGGCCTCATTGAAGTAGCGGGTGATTTCCCCCAGCGTCTGTTGCGTAATAACTGCTGTCGGCTGTGGCTTGGGGTAGAACTGGCTGGGCTCGATGAACACCTGGCTGTACTGGTTGATATTGACCTTGGGGTCGATCCAGCGCATCACCGGGTCGCCAGACGGGCTCTTGGCTTCTTGCAGGCGGCTGTAATCCTTGAGGAAGCCGGAGTAGTCCTTGGGGTCCACGCGATTGCTGGAGCAGGCGGTCACGGCAAGCAATGCGGCGCACAACAGGGTAATGCGAGGCAGTGATTTCATGATGAAGGCGCATCCATGAGAGGTCGGCCAGAACAACGCTAGCAGGTGCATGACAGTTGGCCAGTGGGCGGGTTCAACTCGGGCTGCTGATTCTGTTCAGGTATCTTGCGCATCGCGGGCTTGCCCCCCTCTGTAGGCAGCGTGCACGCCCGCACGCTATCAACCGAGCGCTTCTCGCAACCGATACCACAGCATCCCCAAGGCCAGCAGCGGTGAACGCAGTGCCTTACCACCGGGGAAGGTCAAATGCGGCACGGCGCTGAACACATCCAGGCCGTGGCTTTGGCCGAGGGCGATGCTTTCGGCCAGCAGTTTCGCCGTCCAGTGCGTCACGTTCAGCCCGTGCCCTGAATAGCCCTGGGCGTAATACACGTTCGGGTGCTGGCTCAGGCGCCCGACTTGGGGGAAGCGGTTGGCGGTGATGCCGATCATGCCGCCCCACTGGTAATCGATACGCACATTGGCCAGTTGCGGGAACACCTTCATCACTTTGGGCCGCATGTAGGCAGCGATGTCCTTGGGGTCACGCCCGGAATAGTGGCAGGCGCCACCAAACAGCAGGCGGCGGTCGGCGGTGAGGCGGTAGTAGTCCAGGCCGACCTTCTGGTCGCACAGCGCCATGTTCTGCGGTATCAAGGTAAGGGCTAGCGCTTCGGGCAGGGGTTCCGTGGCTACCACGTAACTGCCGGCCGGCAGCACCTTGCCACTCAAGCGGGGCTCCAGCTCATCGAGGTGGGCGTTGCAGCCCAGCACCAGGCTGCCTGCCCTCACTTTGCCGCGAGCCGTGTGCAAGATCACGCTGGAGCCGTGGTCGATGCGCAGCACCGGGCTTTGCTCGAAAATGCGCACGCCCAGGCCGTGTGCCGCACGGGCCTCACCCTGAACCAGATCGAGAGGGTGAAGGTGACCCGAACCCATGTCGACCAGGCCGCCGGCGTACTGGTCGCTGGCTACAATCTCGTTCAGCTGCCCGGCACCTACCAGGCGTGTTTCATGGCGATAGCCCAGGGCCGAAAGTTCGTCCTGCTCATCCTTGAAAGCGGCGAACTGGGCTGCTGTGTTGGCCAGTTCGCAAAAGCCCCAGCGCAGGTCGCAGGCAATGCCATAGCGGGCAATGCGGTTGGCCACCAGCTCCACCGAATCGATGCCGGCCTGCTTCAGGTATTGCACACCCTCCTGGCCGACGTGCCGGGCGAAGCCGCTGACGTCGTGGCCGATACCGCGAATCAGCTGGCCGCCATTGCGCCCGCTGGCGCCCCAGCCGATGCGCCGGCCTTCCAGCAGCACCACCGAAAGGCCGCGCTCGGCGAGCTCCAGGGCAGTATTTACACCGGTCAGGCCACCGCCGACCACGCAGACGTCTGCCGTAACTTCGCCATCCAGGCAGGGGTAGGGTGCCGCATCGCGTGCCGTGGCGGCATAGTACGAGGCGGCGTGTTGAGTATTGAAAGGCATGGGCGTTCTCGACTCAGCGGTTGGACTTGATCTTGCTCCAGGAACGGGTCATGACGCGCATGATCTTGGGGCTGGGGGTGCTGGAGATGTACAGCTTGTCCAGCACATCCTGGGGTGGGTAGATTTCGGGGTTGTTCACCAGTGATGCATCCATGTAGGCCTTGGCATCCGGGTTGGCGTTGGCATAGCCCACCGTCGCGCTGACTTTGGCGATCACCTTGGGGTCGAGCAGGTAGTTGATGAACGCCAGGGCCTGTTCGGGGTTGCTGGCATCCTTGGGAATGGCCAGCAGGTCGAACCACAGGTTGCTGCCTTCCTTGGGAATGCTGTAGGCCACTTTCACGCCGTTCTTGGCTTCTACTGCACGGTTGGCGGCCTGGAACACGTCGCCGGAGTAGCCGAAGGCCACGCAGACATCGCCATTGGCCAGGTCGGAAACGTATTTGGAGGAGTGGAAGTACGTGATGTATGGGCGCAACTCGAGCAGGCGGGCTTCGGCTTTGGCGTAGTCGGCCGGTTTTTCGCTGCGCGGGTCCATGCCCAGGTAGTTGAGCATGGCCGGGAACAGTTCGTCGGGCGAGTCCATGAATGCCACGCCACATTGCTTGAGCTTTTTCAGGTTCTCAGGCTCGAACAGCACCGCCCACGAATCGATATGGTCGACGCCTAGCGCTGCCTTGACCTTTTCGACGTTGTAGCCGATGCCATTGGTCCCCCACAGGTAGGGCACGGCGTACTGGTTGCCGGGGTCGTTCTGTTCAAGTTGCTTCAGCAGGTTGGGGTCCAGGTGCTGCCAGTTCGGCAGTTTGCTGCGATCCAGTGGCAGAAAGGCGCCAGCCTGGGCCTGGCGGGCCAGGAAGTGGTTGGAGGGTACCACCACGTCATAGCCGGTGCGCCCGGCCAACAGCTTGCCTTCCAGGGTTTCGTTGGAGTCGAATACGTCATAGACCACCTTGATGCCGCTGCTGGCCTGGAAGTCGGCCAGGGTGGTGTCACCGATGTAGTCGGTCCAGTTGTACACGCTCACCGAAGGGGTGGCGTGGGTAGTGGTGGCGAACAGCAGGGTGAATGCAGCGGGGATCAGGGCTTGCAGATGACGCATGGGGACACCTCGTTGGTCTTGTTCTTCGAGTTCGGTGTAAAGGGGGCAGCCAAGCACCCCCTGTGCGGTTCAGACGCTCAGCATCAGGAACTCGCGCTCCCACGAGCTGATCACGCGCTTGTAGTTCTCGTGCTCGGCACGTTTGACGGCCACATAGCCCTGAACGAACTGCTTGCCCAGGTACTGCTGCACGGCTTCGCAGTCTTCCATGTGCTGCAGCGCGTCCTCGATGGTGATCGGCAGGCGCAGGTTGCGCCGCTCGTACGCCCGGCCCTGTACCGGCGCGCTGGGGTCAATCTGCTCGACCATGCCCAGGTAGCCGCACAGCAGGCTGGCGGCAATCGCCAGGTACGGGTTGGCATCGGCACCCGGCAGGCGGTTTTCCACGCGCATCGCCTCGGGGCTTGAGGTAGGCACGCGCAGGCCGGCGGTGCGGTTTTCTTCGCCCCACTCGACGTTTACCGGTGCCGAGGTGTCTGGCAGGAAGCGGCGGAACGAGTTGACGTTGGGCGCGAACATCGGCAACAGCTTGGGGATGTACTTCTGCAAGCCGCCAATGTGGTGCAGGAACAGCGGGCTCATGCTGCCGTCTTCGTTGGCGAAAATCGGCTTGCCGGTGGCGATGTCGACCACGCTCTGGTGCAGGTGCATGGCACTGCCCGGCTCGTCGGTGATCGGCTTGGCCATGAAGGTGGCGGCCACATTGTGCTTGAGCGCCGCTTCACGCATGGTGCGCTTGAACACGGTGATCTGGTCGGCCAGGTCCAGCGCATCGCCGTGGCGGAAGTTGATCTCCATTTGCGCCGGGCCGTCTTCGTGAATCAGCGTATCCAGGTCCAGGCCCTGGATCTCGCACCAGTCATAGACGTCTTCGAACAGCGGATCGAATTCGTTGGCGGCGTCAATCGAGAACGACTGGCGGCCACTCTCGGCACGGCCAGAGCGCCCCAACGGTACTTGCAGCGGCAAATCCGGGTCTTCACAGCGCTTGGTCAGGTAGAACTCCATCTCTGGCGCGACGATGGGCTGCCAGCCTTTGTCGGCGTACAGCTTGAGCACTTTCTTCAGCACGTTGCGCGGCGACAGCTCGATGGGGTTGCCTTGCTTGTCGAAGGTGTCATGAATCACGATGGCAGTCGGCTCGATCGCCCACGGGATCTGGTACACAGCGCTTGGGTCGGGGCGGCAGACCATGTCGATGTCGGCGGCATCGAGGAGGTTGTAGTAGATGTCATCATCTACGTAGTCACCGGTGACCGTCTGCAGCAGCACGCTTTCTGGCAGGCGCATGCCTCGTTCATGCAGGAACTTGGCGGTGGGTGCGATCTTGCCGCGGGCGATGCCGGTCAGGTCGCTGATCACGCATTCGACTTCGGTGATGCGGTGTTCTTTCAGCCAGGTGTACAGCTGATCGAAGGGGGCGTTCATACAGACCTCTTGGTTGGGTTTTTGTGTGGGGGCGGGCAGCTGTTACAGGGCTTGTCAGGTGAACCGCTTCCCAGGTGACGCGCTGGAGACTATCTTGGTCTCAGCCCCCGGGGCCGATCTATCCATTTTCTTCGGCAAGCAATGCACCAAAAGAGTGCAACTAGGATCTCGCGTGAAAACGCCCAATGCGCTGCAAGTCCAGGCCTTCCATACCACCGATGTCTCTGAGCAGGTGCGCGCTACCCCTGGTTGGCAGCAGCACTACCGGCAGATGTCGCCGGGGCATTTCAGCGGTGAACTCCGCTGTCTGGGGATGGATGGCGTGGAGGTGTATGAGGAGCGGCTCAATACCCGGGTAGAGCAGTTTTTTCGAGCCCCGAGTGGCTCACTGGCGTTCTGTTTCGACCGCAGTGAAAACAGCCTGTATCTGCTGAATGAGCAAAGCCGCAATATCTGGATCACCCCAGAGAACTATCAGGAAGTGGCGGTGGTATTCGACCAGGCGTTCCTGGCCCGTCATGGCCTGGACCCGCAACGCCTGGAAGGGTTGTTCATGGTGCCGCTGGGCAGTGGGCAGAACGCACTGTTCGGCAGTTGGCTCAGCGCCACGCTGACGCGCCTTGGCGAGGCGGATTGCCCGCTGCAGGGGCAGGCCTTGGCGGAGCAATTGCTGGAGGATTGCCTGTTCATCCTCGATAACGCCAGCCAGCGCCTGGAGGGCGTGGCCTTGGGAAGGCGTGACGAAGAACGGGCGATCATGCGCCGGGTGAGCGAGTGGGCGGCAGATTGCCCCGAGGAGACCTTGAATCTGGTGGAGTTGGCGGAGGTTGCAGGGGTTTCGCTGCGCCAGTTGCAGCAGGCGTTCAAGGCATTTACCGGAATGCCACCGGCGCAGTGGTTGCGCCTACGCCGGTTGAACGGTGCGCGTCGTGATTTGCTACGCGATGGCAAGGGGACTGTGGCCGAGGTAGCGATGCGTTGGTCGTTTTGGCATTTAGGAAGGTTTTCAGAGAGTTACCGGCAGTTGTTCAAGGAGTTTCCCAGCGAGACCTTGAAGCGGAGCAGGGGTTGAGGGCGGCGGGCTCAATGGCCTTTTCGCAGGTGAGCCTACTCTCAAAGAACAACCGCTAAATCATTGATATAGCAGGGACCTGTGGGAGCGGGCGAGCCCGCGAACACCGGCAAGGCCGGTGCCATACACCGAGTGGCCTGCTTCGCGGGCATGCCCGCTCCCACAGGTATTCCACAATCAGCGCCGAAAGTTGCTATCGTGCCGGCCTGATTCCAACCGAGGTCACGATGTTCTACCTGCCTTTGCCCAGCGATCGGGCCGACCGCCTCGCCAGCGAGCCCAATAGCGACTTCTTCAGCACCGCCAGTGTGCTCGACGCCGCCACGGTGCTGTTCGTGCAAAACCTGCCGCGCCCGCCCGCCACCGCGTCGGCCGACGCGCAAGAGCGGCGTTTCGCCGAAATCGTGCGCATCGCCAACGAAGTCGAGAGCGCCGCCCCCGGGCGCTTCCAGCGCCAGGTGGCCCAGCACTTCGATCGTGAGGCCTTTGCCATGGGCCTGGGCATGTTGGGCGAAAACGGCATTGCGCTTTTGTCGGAAGAAGTCGAGTACCAGGCAAACGAGTTGCTGGATGCTGAAGGCCAGTGGAATTTCCAGTTCGCCGATACCTACCGCCAGCGGGCCACGCCGCTGCACCCGGTATACCTGCCATCGCTGGCTAGCGACCTGATGCTTAGCGACCAGCAGAACCGCCTGTTGCGTGAATTCCTCAGTGGCATCGACGAGTCGGTGGCAGTGCAAGGCTTCGCCGGTACTGGCAAGACCTTCCTGATTCACCAGTTCGCCCGCCTGCTGGAGCCACAGCGTACGCTGCTGTTGGCACTGACCGAAGGCCAGTTGCGTGCTCTGCAGGCGCGGGTGAAGGACGCTGCGGCCTACACCGCACTGACGTTTGGCCAGCTGGCCGACGAATTGCTGAACCGCGACCTTACCGCCAACGGCTGGCGACTGCGCGATCCCTATCGCACCAAGCTGTCGTGGCGCCCGCAGGACGCGCAAGTGGTGCGCTGGCTGGCCATCCCCGACATCGGCCCGCTTGCCGCACGTGATGTGGTTGCCTTGTGCGTGCGCGCCGTGCGCACGTTTTGCCACAGCGCCGACACTCAGCTGCAACTGCACCATCTGCCTTGGGCGGGGCCTGGTACCTCACCGCTGGATCAGGAAGTGCTGTTGGAAAAAGCGCGGCTGTACTGGCAAGAGCTGATTCGCCCGTCTGCACGGGAGATCCAGTTGCCGGTGCGTGACTACCACCGGGTCAAACTGCTGTCGTTGACGGGCTATGTGATCGACAGCCGCTATACCCACGTGATCGTCGACGAGGCCCACGAGCTGTCGGCACCCATGCTTGCCGTGCTGGACCGCAGCCCGCAGTCCATCATTGCATTGGGTGACGAGCTGCAGAACCTCAATGGCCTCAGCCCACACCATGGCAGCTTCATCCGCCAACGCTGCATCGACCACTCCCTGCGTGCGGGGCCAGCCATGGACAATGTGCTCAACCCACTGATCCAGGCGCACCCGGCGGCGATCCAGGCGGCCTTCAGTGGCAGTGCCGAGCACTACACCCGGGTCAGTTTTTTCGATGCCGTGACAGTGCCTGAACAACCCACGGCGCTGATTGTCGATGACGAATGGGGCTTGTTCGGCTGGTTCCAGCGCCTGACGCACCAAGGCGTGCCGTTCGTTTTGCTGAAAAGCGCACGCAAGGACTTCGAGCTGTTCGTCGAGGACTGCATCGAGCTCTATCGCTACGGCACCCGGCCGCGTCACCCGATGCTGTTCCGATATGCCAGTTGGCAGGCGCTGGAGCAGGACAAGGGGGATGACAAGGCCTTCCTTGCCGTGGCCACTATGCTGCGCAAAGGCTATACGCCGGAGCATTTTGCCAAAGCCAAGAGTCGCTACCGTTGGGACAAGGCGCCCAAGCTGTTTCTCGGCCGGGTGCGGGATGTAAAGAACATGGAGTTCGCCCGGGTGATGGTGTCAGCGGAGCTGATGGTGGCGCCGCAGGTGGCGGGTAACCGCAATGAGCGGGCGCGGATGCTGGCGGGGTTGTATACCGCGTGTTCGCGGGCACGGCATGAGCTGATTGTGCCGGGTGGGATGCTGGACTGGGTCAAGGACCAGGTCCGGGATTGATATGCCTGGGGCTGCTTTGCAGCCCTTCGCGGGCACGCCCGTTCCCACAGGGTAATGCACAATCCTGTGGGAGCGGGCGTGCCCGCGAAGGGCCGCAGAGCGGCCCCAAGGGTTTTGAATCAGTTACGGTCCAGCCATACCGTCTGGGCATTGGTGAACTCGCGCACCCCAAAGTGCGACAACTCACGCCCGAAACCGCTCTTCTTCACGCCACCGAACGCCACGCGGGGGTCGGATGCGCAGTAGCCGTTGATGAACACGCCACCGGTATCCAGCGCTGCGGTCATGCGCTCGGCCAGCGCATAGTCGGCGGTGTAGATGGTCGAGGCCAGGCCGAACTCGCTGTCGTTGGCCAGCTCCACCGCATGGTCGGCGTCACGGGCAGTGATGATCGCCGCTACCGGGCCAAACAGCTCCTGCTTGAACGCGGTCATGTCCGGAGTCACATTGGCGAACACGGTCGGCGCGTAGAAGTTGCCTACGCCCTCTACCTTGTTGCCGCCCAGCAGCAGGGTGGCGCCCTCGGCGAGGGTTGCCTGCACCTGGCCATCCAGCTCGTCGCGCAGGTCGTAACGAGCCATCGGGCCAATGTAGGTTGCGTCGTCCAGCGGGTTGCCGACTTTCAGCTCGCGAGTGGCTTCAACAAACTTGCGCGTGAACTCTTCGACAATGCTTTCTTCCACGATCAGGCGCTTGGCCGCGGCACAGACCTGGCCGGTGTTCTGGTAGCGGCCGATGACCGCAGCCTTGACGGCGGCATCCAGGTCGGCGTCGGCCAGCACGATGAACGGGTCGGAACCGCCAAGTTCCAGCACGCACTTTTTCAGCGCAGCACCGGCCTGGGCACCAATTGCCATGCCTGCACGCACGCTACCGGTGAGGGTAACGGCGGCGATGCGTGGGTCGTTGATGGCGCGGGTAACGCCCTCCGGCGTCACGTTCAGTACTTCGAACACGCCTTCCGGCAGGCCGGCATCCTTGAACAGTTCGCCCAGCAGGTAGGCGCTGCCCATCACGTTCGGCGCATGCTTGAGCACATAGGTGTTACCCGCCAGGATTGCCGGTACGGCGCCACGCAACACTTGCCAGACCGGGAAGTTCCACGGCATCACGGCCAGGATCGGGCCAAGCGGGCGGTATTCGATACGGGCTTTTTCAACCTGGGTCGCTTCCGGTGCCAGCATGGCCGGGCCGTGCTCGGCATACCAGCGGCACAGGCCGACGCACTTGCTGACCTCACCACGGGCCTGGGCTATCGGCTTGCCGATTTCGCGGCTGATCATCTGGGCAAAGGCTTCGGCCTTGCTTTCGAGGGTGCTGGCCACGGCGAGCAGGTACTCGCTGCGCTGACCCAGCGACACCTGGCGCCACTGGCGGTAGCCAACCTTGGCACGTTGCAGCGCCGCTTCCAGTGCGGCGTCAGTATCGAACGGGTAGGCGCCGATCTGCTCGCCGCTGTACGGGTCGAGGGAGATGGCGTGGGTCAGGCTGCTGATCGCGCTCATGGCGGACACTCTCGTTGTTGTTAATCAGTGACGCCAGACTAGTGGGCTATGGCTTTAATGAAAACTGAATAATAATGAGCGAAACATTCACGTTTGGAGAAAGGCTGTGGACCTGGTGCAACTGGAGATCTTCAAGGCCGTGGCAGAGCAGGGCAGCATCAGCGCCGCCGCGCAGCACATTCATCGGGTGCCGTCGAACCTGACCACGCGCATCAAGCAGTTGGAAGAAGACCTGGGCGTTGAACTGTTCATTCGTGAAAAAAGCCGCCTGCGCCTGTCACCTGCCGGCTGGAATTTCCTTGAATACACCCGGCGCATCCTTGATCTGGTGCAGGAGGCGCGGCTGGCCGTGGCCGGTGAAGACCCGCAGGGCACCTTCGCCCTTGGTTCGCTGGAGAGCACGGCAGCCGTACGCATCCCGGCCTTGCTGGCGGCGTATAACCAGCGCTACCCGAAAGTTGACCTGGACCTGTCTACCGGGCCCTCGGGGACGATGCTTGAAGGTGTGTTGTCGGGTCGCCTGGTGGCGGCGTTTGTCGATGGGCCGGTGCTGCACCCGACATTGGAGGGCATGCCAGTGTTCGAGGAAGAGATGATGGTGATCGCGCCACTCAACCACGCGCCAGTCACCCGCGCCCAGGATGTCAACGGTGAGAGCATCTACGCCTTCCGCGCCAACTGCTCCTATCGCCATCACTTTGAAAACTGGTTCGTGAAGGACCAGGCGGTGCCGGGCAAGATTCACGAGATGGAGTCGTACCACGGCATGTTGGCCTGTGTCAGCGCTGGCGCCGGCCTGGCCATGATGCCGCGCAGCATGCTCGACAACATGCCCGGGTGTAGCACGGTCAGTGCCTGGCCCATGTCGGAGGATTTCCGCTACCTGAAAACCTGGCTGGTGTGGCGTCGGGGCACAGTATCGCGCAGCTTGAGCATGTTCGTGAAACTGCTTGAGGAAACCAGTACAAACTAATGATCTATATATAAATTAACGTTAGCTTGATGAGTTAGTGCCGAATGTCACGACCCTGACCACGTACTCGGCAGAACGCCGTTACGCCTGAAGGATCAGATACTAGGTAAGCCATCCTCGAAAGGAGGGTCGTACCATGCGTAACCATCACTATGCCCTCGGCGCGGCATTGCTGATCACCTTGGCGCTGCCATGGACCCTGGCTGCCGCCGCCGATCTCAATGCCCCCATCGACATGCAGGCCGTTCAGCTGCAACCCCAGGAACAGAACGGCGTGCGTTTTCTCCAGGGAGGCATTGGCCAGGATGAGGCCAATGCCCTGCGCAAAACCCCAGGCTACGACTTGCATATAGAGCTTTCTACCGGGCCGAAAGGCAAGTTCGAGAGCGGTGCCAATGTCGACATCCAGAGCGCCCAGGGCCACTCCGTGCTCAGTGTCACGGATGCCGGGCCGCTGCTGTATGTGCAGTTGCCTCCTGGCAAATACAAAGTGACTGGCAACGCTCAAGGGCAGACGGTGCAGCAAATGGTGACCGTTAACGGCAAGGCGCCTGCAACGGTGAGCCTGAACTGGCGTTAGCGCAAAACGGGCAGGAGTACGTATGTACTCTTGCCTGGGCGGAGTACTTCATCCAGGCCATGCAGACTGCACCTGAGCAAGCTAATTAGCCAATAGTGGCAATTCACTTTCAACTTTCTGATTATCTAGACAATAATCAAAAAACTATTACTTCGTGTGACCGGGTTGGATGCGCCGGTCACCCAATAAAATCGAGGGGCCAAAGCCCCCGCTTGCCGTGTAGACCATCAGGAGAGTCGTTGATGAAAACCCGTCTAGCAGCATCGCTGGCCGCTGCAGTGCTGGCCTTTGCAGGGGCCAACCTGGCCCAGGCCGCGCAGGTGTCCGGTGCGGTTGGCGCCACTGGCCAAGGCGACATGACTTACCGTATTGGCGTGTCGTTCGACTGGGACAAGAAGTGGCTGGAGAGCAGCACCGGTTATCTGACCGGTTATTGGGATGCGGCCTACACCTACTGGGAGGGCGGTGACGCCAGTGGTGCACATTCGTTGTCGTTCAGCCCGGTATTTACCTACGAGTTCAGTGGTTTCACCTATACCCCGTACATTGAGGCGGGTATTGGCCTGGCGGCGTTTTCCAAGACCGATGTGGGCGACCAGCGCATGGGCTCGGCAGTGAACTTCGAAGACCGCATCGGCTTTGGCCTGAAGTTGCCGGGCGAGCAGAAGGTGGGGATCCGTGCGATGCATTATTCCAATGCGGGGATCAAGCAGCCGAATGACGGGATCGAGTCGTACTCGCTGTTCTACAGCAAAGGTTTCTGAAGCTGGGGGCCGCCGTGCGGCCCATCGCAGGCAAGCCAGCTCCCACACCAACCGCATCGCTTTTAAAGGATGCGCCGCACCTGTAGGAGCTGGCTTGCCTGCGATGGGCTGCAAAGCAGCCCCAGTCGTTCAGAATGTATAGGAAACCCCAGCCTGCACTGTCCGAGGTGCCCCCGGGTAGGCGTAAAGGTTGAACGCCCCCTCGTCGTACTCTTTGTTGAAAAGGTTCTTCACGTCCAGGTTCAGGCGCACGTGCTCGTTGACCTTGTAGAAAGCCAGCAGGTCAACCACGGTGTACTGGTCCATGTTGTAGGTCACCGCCTCGGTCTGGCCATTGCGGTCATCCACATATTTCACCCCAACCCCCAGGCCCAGGCCTTTCGCAAAGCCGTCCTGGAACTCGTAGGTGTTGAGCAGGCTGAACGTGTTGCGCGGGATGTTCGCCAGGCGTGTGCCGGTGGGTAGGCGGTTGTCCTTGGTCACTTCAGCGTCGACATAGGCGTAGCCGCCGATCACACGCCACTCCGGCGTGATGTTGCCCGCAATGTTGATATCCAGGCCACGGCTGCGCACCTCGCCAGCGGCCAGGCTGTAGTTGGTTTTTGCCGGATCCAGGGTGAGCACGTTTTCCTTGACGATGTGGTACACCGCTGCATCCACACTAAGCTGGCGATCCAGCGGCTCCCACTTCACGCCCAGTTCGTAGGACTTGCCTTTTTCCGGATCAAAGCCACCTCCCGCAAACGGCGTGCCGCTGTTGGGCTTGAACGAGCGTGCGGTGTTGGCATAAACCGCAACCGTATCGGTCAGGTCGTAGAGCAGGCCGAAGCGCGGCGTGACCCCGTTTTCGCCCTTGCTGAAGTCGCCGGCATCGGTCAGCTTGTTGTCGTAGTCATGCTCGAAGCGCTCGAAGCGCACCCCTGCCAGCGCCTTCAGGCGCTCGGTCAGCGCCACCTGGTCCTGGATGAAGAAGGCCCAGGTTTGCAGGTTTTCCTTGTCCCAGGTGGTGGTGCGGGTAAGCGCTGGCCGAGTCTGGCCCAGGACCGGGTTGTAGATGTCGATAGGGTAGGTGCCATTAACCGCAGAGGAGCGCTGAATGATCGAGTTGTAGTCGTAGTTCTCGTACTCGACGCCGGTCAGCAGGGTGTGGCTGAAACCGCCCGTATCGAAATGCCCGGTCAGGTTCAGCTGCCAATCACGATCGGTCCACTCGAGCTTGCGGTAGTTGAAGTTGCGCTGCAGCGTGCGGCCGTCTGCCGGTGCGCCGTTGGCTTCGACAGCGTTGCCCTTGAGCGAGCCATCGAGGAACTGGAACCCACCTGCCAGCGTCCAGCTGTCGTTCAGCAAATGCTCGAAACGCACCTGGGCCATGTTGTTGTCGTTGTGCAGCAGGTTGTCGCTGCCTTTTTCCCATATGTAGGTATCACGCGAAGCGCTGCCGGTCTGTGTTGCATAGCGGGTCAGGCCGCGGTCCAACGGGTGGTTGTTACGCATGAAGTCGCCTTCGAAGATGATCTTCGTGGCGTCATTGACCTGCCAGCTGATGACTGGCGCCACATCGTAGCGCTCGCTTTCCACGTCGTCACGGAAGCTTTCACCGCCTTCACCCAGCACATTCAGGCGATAGGCCAGCGAGCCGTCGCTGTTCAGTGGGCCAGTGGCGTCCAGCGTGGCGCGGTGCATGCCCTGGTCATCGAACTGGCTGCCCAGGGTGACCTTGGACTCTGGCAGGGGCTGCTTACTGACCACGTTGAACGTACCACCGGGGTCGCCACGGCCGTACAGGCTGGTAGCCGGGCCACGGATCACTTCCAGGCGCTCGACGGTATTGGCGTCCGGGGCGTTGGGGTAGCCGCGGTTGATCGGGAAACCGTTGCGGTAGAACTCGCCGGTAGTGAAACCACGCACGGTAAAGGTCGTCAGGCCCTGGCCGCCAAAGTTGTTGGCGCGGCCTACACCGCCGGCGTAGTCCAGGCCGTCCTGCAGGCGCGTGGCGCCGGTGTCTTCCAGCACGTCCTTGGGCACCACGCTGACCGATTGCGGCGTTTCGTGCAGCGCCGTGTCGGTGCGGGTGGCACTGGCCGAGCGGGTGGCCTTGTAGCCCTGGACCGGGCCATCGGCGCGTTCACTGTCGGCGCTGCCGGTGATGCTGAGGGCCTGGAGTTCGATCTGCGCGGGTTCGCTGAGCGGTTCAGGCTCGGCAAAGGCCAGCGGGGAGACAGCATGAAGCACACAAAGCGAAACGAACGTGCGACGCATCGACGGTACGATCCTGGAGTAGGGCGCTGAGGGAGAGGGTAAGGAAGCGTCGCGAAATTACTACGAATCATTATCAAATGCATTCTTTTTAAGTGGCACTGGTGTACCAGATACCAAGCAGGCAGATCGGTGCTGGATTCTTCGCGGGCACGCCCGCTCCCACAGGGATTCACTTTTCCTGAACCTGATAGGAAATCCTGTGGGAGCGGGCATGCCCGCGAAGAGGCCGGACCAGGTTACAGCCCCTCAGCGCACCGCCTTGATCGCCAGCACATTGCACAGCGGATGCTCCAGCACATGCGCCGTCGTTCCGCCAAGGTATGTCTGCATGGCGTCATGCCGATGGCTGCCCATCACGATCACATCCGCCCGGCTGTGGCCGACAAACTGGGCAATTGCCCTGATCGCGGCACCTTCAAGAAAGTGCCGGCGCTCCAAAGGGATCTGGTGGTGGTCACCCAGGCGGTTGAATGCGGCCCGCTGCGCGGTTCGCACGCTGCCATCGAAACCCGGCATGGTCACCGTGCCGGCGCCGAAATCGGCGATGTGGGTCTTGGCTGCATCGCACACATGCAGCAAGTGCAGTTCGGCGTCGCATTGCAGGGCCAGCGCATGCGCCGCCTGTATGACCTGCTCATCCAGGTGCTCGCCAGCTCCGTGGCTGTTCAGGTCCACCGCCGCGGCAATCTGCCGGGGCAGGGGCAGGCGGATGTCGCTGACCAGGTGCACGGCAACCGGGCTGTCCTTGAGCAACTGCCAGTCCAGTGGCGTGACCAACAGGCGCTTGAGCACCGGTTCATGCTGCACATCCTTGACCAGCAAGTCGCAGCCTTGCCGTTCGACCCGTTCCAGCACGCTGGCCAGCGGGTCGCGGATCAACAACAACTCGGTGGACACATCCAGGCCCGCATTGCCCAGTTGTTCGGCCTCATCCGCCAGCCACTGGCGGTTGTCACTGAGCAGCCGCTCACGCTCGCGGCCATCGCTCATCAAGCCAAAGGTGTCGACATCGTCGACGAACACATTGATATCCAGCAGTGCACCGCTGGATTCCGCCAGCGCCGCCGCGCGTTGCAGCGCTGGCGTATGGCGCATCTGCGGGCCGAGCATGACACACAAGCGCTTGAACTGGCTCATCTCACACCTCCACGTGTGGCAGCCCCCCGGGTAGCTGGTTCTGTTCAGTCTAGACCCGTGTGTACCCGATAAAACCGCTCACGCTGTTTTCACCTGGCGCCGGTATCATCGCCCCACTCTTTCAACCGTGTTCACCTTGAGCGCACGGCTGGCGCAGTGCGGGTTGTGGGGTATGATGCCGCCCTCCATCTTTGTCACGAGGCTTGTTGCAATGTCCCTGAGTGTTGAACAGATCGGCGAATTCCGCACCTTCGCCGAGCAGCTGGCCGATGCTGCCGCCGTGGCGATCAAACCGTACTTTCGTGCCAGCCTGGATGTCGAGGACAAGGGCGGGCGGCTTTACGACCCGGTGACCGTGGCCGACAAGGCGGCTGAAGATGCCATGCGCGAGCTGATCCAGGCCCGCTACCCCGAGCACGGCATTCTCGGTGAAGAAGCGGGAGTGGCCGTCGGTAGCAGCCCGCTCACCTGGGTGCTTGACCCGATCGACGGCACCCGTGCCTTCATTACCGGCCTGCCGCTGTGGGGCACACTGATTGCCTTGAACGACGGCGAACGCCCGGTGGTTGGCGTAATGAACCAGCCGTTCACCGGTGAACGCTTTGTAGGCACCCCTGAAGGCGCCTGGCGCAGCGGTACGCCGCTGAAAACCCGGGCCTGCGCCGACCTGGCTTCAGCCACGCTGATGTGCACCACGCCCGACATGTTCGACACTGCCGAGCGCAAGGCTGCGTTCGAGGCCGTTGCCGGGCAGGCACGCTTGATGCGTTATGGCGGTGATTGCTATGCCTATTGCATGCTGGCATCGGGGTTTGTCGACGTGATCGTCGAGGCGAGCCTGCAGCCGTATGACGTGCAGGCGCTGATGCCGATCATCGAAGGGGCGGGCGGGGTGATTACTGCGTGGGATGGCAGCAGTGCGCAGAATGGCGGCTGTGTAGTGGCCTGTGGTGACCCGGCGCTGCATGCGCAGGTGGTGGAAATGTTGCGTCACGCCATGTGACCTTGTGTTGCCTGGGCGGGCCTCTTCGCGGGCTTGCCCGCTCCCACAGATGCCAATTACTGTGCGGTCTCTGTGGGAGCGGGCGAGCCCGCGAAGAGGCCGGCACAGGTATCCAGAAACTCCAACCACCGCACTTTTTCCATTTTCCGGGCTCTATGCTTGGCCAGGCTGCACTGACCCCCAGCGCAGCCGCCGAATATCGACCCGGTGCCGATGGTTGCAAGCTACCCCCATTTCCTCCCCCGCCTGCTGCTGGCAGGCGCCCTCACATGCCTGTGCGCCTGCACTCAGGAGCAGGGCCGCGACATGCTCGACCAGTTCGGCAATGGCAAGCCCAGCGAACTGTTCCAGACCAGCGTCGACCGCCTGGCCACGCTGTCGATGCGCGACAACCTGCAAAGCCTGTATTTGCTGATGAACAAGCTGTACCTGCGCAACCCCAACCAGTGGAAGATGTCCGGTTATGTCGACGCCGCCACCGCCGAGCGGCAGATCCGCATGGCCATCGAACAGCGCCAACCACTGCCGCAACTGGGCAACCGACGCGACCTGGCTGCCTTGAGCTACGCCCTGAGCCCGGAGTTTCGTGGTGACCGCGTCGGTGCCTTTATCTATGCCATCGGCAGCATGCTGATTACCGCGCACGGCGGGCGTACCGAATTCTACATGACCGATACGATCGACCCGCTGTTCATCAACAACGCGGCGCGCAACATCGAAAAGGCCACCTGGATGTTGAGCCAGCGTCAGGACGCCAATGGCGTGTTGCTGCTGTTTTCCAACGAGATTTCGGAAGAGGGCAGCAACCTGAGCTTTGCCGTGGAGTTCGGCAAGATCGTGGCGCGCCTGGATTTGTTGGCAGAGCTGCTGGATGAGCGGTATCGGCGGATAGGCCTCAATTATGCCCAGAGTCTGCTGCTGATGAACTTCCTGCCCGTACAGTGAGGAGGGGCTGCTTCGCAGCCCAATCGCCGGCAAGCCAGCTCCCACACCGACCGCACAAATTTCAAGCCATGTGCAATTCCTGTGGGAGCTGGCTTGCCGGCGATGAGGCCAGTGAATGCTTCAGAGCAGCGCCTGTATTGCCCGTCGATAACGCTGCCCGGCCAGGCTCATGCTGTTGTTGTGGCTCGCCCCGGGCACCAGCAGCAATGTCTTGGGTTCCTGAGCGGCATCGAACAACTGCTGGCTGAAACGCGGCGGCACAAAGCGGTCATCCAGCCCATGCACCAGCAGCACGGGCAAGCTGACATCCTTGATCTTGCCCAGCGAGTCGAACTTCTGCGACATCAACCAACGCACCGGCAATGAAGTGTTGGCCACCGCTGCAGCGACATCGCCCAACGAGGTGAATGTCGACTCCAGTATCAGCCCACGTGCCGGCGCTGCCGTTCCGTTGTTGCGGGCCTCGGCGGCCAGCTCACTGGCCAGCTCCACCGCCACGGCGCCGCCCAGCGAATGACCAAAGATCAAGCGCTTGCCAGCATCGGGCTGCAGCTGTGCAAAGCGCTCCCAGGCGATGCGCGCATCTTCATAGACTGTGGCCTCCGAGGGCAGGCCGCCGCGGCTTTGGCCAAAGCCGCGGTAGTCCACAGCCAGAACCGAGTAGCCCATGGCATGCAGTTGCTCGATACGGAACAGCTGCCCGGTCAGGTTCCAGCGCACGCCATGCAGGTAGAGGATGGCCGGGGCATTGGCACGTTTGGCCGGCCACCACCAGGCGTGCAGGCTCTGGTTGGCGCTGAAGCTGCGCGGGCGCAGGTCAAGTTCCTGCACATCACCGGGCAGGCCACGGAACCAGCTGGCCTGGCCGGGTTCTACGCGGAACACCAGCTCGCGCTCCTTGTGCTGGAGGACGGCGCAGCTGGTGGGCAGGCCGATGACCAGCAGGGTGGCGCACAGCCAGGCGAGCCAGCGGCGGCGCAGGTGGGTGAGGAGGAGGGTGGGCATGTGGGCTTTTTAGCAGATGCAGCCAGCTTGATGTGGGAAAGTGGCCG
Organism: Pseudomonas sp. NPDC008258; assembly: GCF_042956345.1. Lineage (NCBI taxonomy): Bacteria > Pseudomonadati > Pseudomonadota > Gammaproteobacteria > Pseudomonadales > Pseudomonadaceae > Pseudomonas > Pseudomonas sp. NPDC008258. Next base: position 121,248 of record NZ_JBIBGE010000003.1, on the reverse strand, counting down.
AATGGCGGGGGTGGTTTGATAACAAGTTGTTTCTGGGTTTGGCCCCGACCAGCCCCGCACAGGCAATGCAGAATCATCGGTCGGCCAGCGATTCCAGCAATGGCCTGAACTCATCCAGCAACCAGTCGCGCAAGCGCCGGCAGCTGGACTCATGCTCCTTGTCCTCATTGAAGGCCAGGAAGTGGAAGGTGTCCTTGAGCACCAGTTCCTCTTCCACCGGCCTCACCAGCAACCCCTGAGCAACCAGCGGCGCCACCAGGTGGTGCCAGCCCAGCGCCACGCCCTGGTTACCCAAGGCCAGCTGCACCAGCAGATTGTAGTCGTTGGCATTGAAAAAATGCGGCGCCGTGTTGGCGCGGCTTTTCAGGTCGACATCGTGGAAGGCCAGCCACACGTTCCAGTCCACATGCTCGGCTACCTGCGAGCGGCCGTAGGGGCTCAGGTTCAACAAGGTGCCATCGCGCAAACCCGGCAGGGTGCGCACTTCCGGGTGCTGCGCGAGGTACTGCGGCGTGCACACCGGGTAGATCACGTCATGGTTGAGCGGGTGCGAGCTATAGCCCGCCTGCACCTTGCCCAGCTTGGTGATGTAGATGTCCGGGCGCACCCCCGGCTCCATCGACAGGAAGTTCTGCGTGGTCACCAGGTTGATGTCGATATCGGGGTTCTCGTCGAAGAACCTGGGCATGCGCGGGCCCATCCACAACGCCGCGAACGCCGGCGAACAGCACAGCGTGACCACGTGCTTGGTGTTGGTGTTGCTGCGTATGCGCTCGGCCGCCTGGGAAATGTTGACGAACGACAACTGCACCGCATCGAAGAAGATCGAGCCGGCCACGGTCAGCTCCACCGCACGCCCCACCCGGGTGAACAGCTCCGCGCCCAGGTAGGTCTCCAGCTCACGGATTTGCCGGCTGACGGCGGCCTGCGTCACGCACAGCGCCTCGGCAGCGCGGGTGAAGTTCTGGTACTTGGCGGCGGCCACGAAGACCTTGACCGCGCGCAGCGAGGGCATCTTGATCAGCGTCTGATCGGGTTCGGAGTGTTTGACCATGGGGCGGGGGCGAGGTCCTTCGTCTAGCCAATCGGCTCACTCTAGCCTGTTCCACGCCAACTGGTAAGGGCGCAGGGGCTCTGGGGCCGGCCTTGGGCGCCGATTGATAACTTCAGGTAATGGTTTGCGTGAAACAAATGTCGTTGGACCCTCTCTGGATCAAGGCCTAACGTTAAACCCACGGCGCGACATTCGAGACATCGAGGTCGAACAATTTTTTGAAGCAGGATTTTCTGCGTGCCGGTTTTGACTCACGTTCGAATTTGAACGGACTGCCAAGCGTACTCGCACTGATCTCTACCCGCCTTATTGAAAGTGCGATGTTGAAAGATTGGTTAATAAGCATAATAAAGAGGGTCGTATGAGCCATGCCGATGAGATTCTTTCGGTAAAAAATATCTTCAAGGTGTTCGGTCCCAACCCGAACATGGCCATGGAGATGCTCCGCAAGGGCGCCGACAAGAACGAAATCTTCAGCAAGACCGGCCACGTCGTCGGCGTGTTCGATGCAAGCTTTTCCGTCAAGCGTGGCGAGATCTTCGTCATCATGGGCCTTTCGGGCTCGGGCAAATCGACCATGGTGCGGTTGTTCAACCGCCTGATCGAACCTACCTCCGGCAGCATTCACCTCAACGGCAAGGAAATTACCGGGCTTTCCGACAAGGCCCTGCTGGACGTGCGCCGCAAGGAAATGGGCATGGTGTTCCAGTCGTTTGCCCTGATGCCGCACATGAGCGTGCTGGAAAATACCGCATTCGGCCTGGAAATCGCCGGCGTACCGGAAGGCGAACGCCACAGCCGTGCCCGTGAGGCGTTGAGCCAGGTGGGCCTGGCCGGTCATGAACACAGCTACCCGCATCAGCTCTCCGGGGGCATGCAGCAGCGTGTGGGCCTGGCCCGGGCGCTGGCCAACGACCCGGCGATCCTGTTGATGGACGAGGCGTTCTCCGCCCTGGACCCGCTGATCCGCAGCGAAATGCAAGGCGAGCTGATCCGCCTGCAGGCAGAGCAGCAGCGCACCATCATCTTCATCTCCCACGACATCGAAGAGGCCATCCGCATCGGGCACCGCATCGCGATCATGGAAGGCGGCCGCGTGGTGCAGATCGGCACCCCGCAAGAGCTGATCAACCAGCCGGCCAATGATTACGTGCGGACCTTCTTCAAGAGCTTCGACAGCTCGCGGGTGCTCAAGGCCGGCGATGTGGCCAGGTTCGACCCTGCGGTGGTGTGCAAGGTCAACGGCAAGGCGCCGAGCTTCCAGGCGGGCGTGCCATTCGGTTACCTGGTCGATGACCGTGGTCAGTTGCTGGGCGTGGTCGACACCGACGCCAGCGGTGCCACTGCCAGTGACCGCTACAGCCTGCATGAGCAGTGCCCGGTGTACACCGATACGCCGCTGCACGAGGTGCTGGGGATTGCGGCCGATTTGCCGTACCCGGTGCCGGTGCTCGACCGCCAGGGCGCCTTCAAGGGCACGCTGTCGAAAAACGAGCTGCTGCAGACCCTGAGCCGTCACTAAAACAAGAAGCGCCCGTAGCGTTTACTAGAAGAGGTAAGCCCTCATGTCCGAATTCAGCCTTCTTGACCCGTTCCAGGCGGCCACCATCCCCTTGGGTGACTGGGTCACCGCTACCCTGAATTTCCTGGTGCACAACTTCCGCGAGGTATTCCGCGCCATCCGCTGGCCGATCGACCAGGTACTCAACGGCATCGAGTTCACCCTGCAAAGCATTCCGCCCACCATCGGCATCATCCTGTCGTCGTTGCTGGGTTGCCAGTTGGCAGGCAAGCGCATGGCGTTGCTGTGCTTCGTCACGCTTACATTGCTCGGCCTGATCGGCGTGTGGTCAGAGTCGATGACCACCCTGGCGCTGGTGTTGACCTCGGTGTTCTTCTGCGCGGTCATCGGCATTCCACTGGGCATTCTCTGCGCCCGCAGCAACCGCCTGGAAAGCATCATTCGCCCCTTGCTCGATGCCATGCAGACCCTGCCGGCCTTCGTTTACCTGGTGCCGGTGGTGATGTTGTTCGGCATCGGCAACGTGCCTGGGGTGCTGGTGACCATTGTGTTTGCCTTGCCGCCGCTGGTACGCCTCACCAACCTGGGCATTCGCCAGGTGCCGGAAGACAAGATCGAAGCCGCCCGCGCCTTTGGCTGCACCCCACGGCAGATGCTGACCCGCGTGCAACTGCCGCTGGCCACTTCGACCATCATGGCCGGCCTCAACCAGACCCTGATGCTGTCGCTGTCGATGGTAGTGATCGCCTCGATGATTTCGGTCGGCGGCCTGGGCCAGATGGTGCTGCGTGGTATCGGCCGCCTGGACATGGGCCTGGCCACGGTCGGTGGTGTAGGGCTGGTGCTGCTGGCGATCTTCCTCGACCGCCTGACCCAGGCGATGGGCGCGCGCACCAGTGCCGACCCGAGCCTGCGCTGGTACCACACCGGCCCCGTAGGCGTGGTGCTGCGGCTTTGTGGTGCCACACAACCGCAAGGGCGGCGCAAGACCGCCTGAGCACAGCAAGACTTTTGAGACGTTCGATCTGCCGCACTTGAAGATAAAAATCAGAAAAAGGTAAGCGACGATGCACGAATCCAAGTTCACCCGCAGCATCCTTAAATGCGCCACCGCGCTGACCCTGGTGGCCGCAGCGCTGGGCGCACACGCCTCGGCGGAAAAGCCCGGTGACGGCGTAAAGGTAACGCCTATCTTCCCGTCCATCGCTGAAGAGCGCTTCCGTGGCGAGGTGGCCATGGAAGGGCTGCGCGAACTGGGCTACAAGGTCCAGGAGCCGAAAGAGACCGAGTACGGCGTAATGATGGTGGCGCTGGCCAACGGTGACGCCGACTTCACCGTGCACCTGTGGGACAAACTGCACAACCAGTTCTACCAGCAGGCCGGCGGTGACGACGTGATGGTCAAGACCGGCGACATTCTGCCGGGCGTAGCCCAGGGTTACCTGATCGACAAGAAAACCGCCGATCAGTACAACATCAAGTACATCACCGACCTTAAAAAGCCCGAGATCGCCAAGCTGTTCGATACCGACGGTGACGGCAAGGCCGACATGACCGGTTGCAACCCAGGCTGGGGTTGCGAGTTGGTGATCGCTCACCACATGAAGGCCTACGACCTGGACAAGACCATCACCGTCAACCAGGGTTCGTACTTCGCGTTGATGGCCGACACCATCGCCCGCTACAAGGAAGGCAAGCCGATCTTCTACTTCACCTGGGTGCCGCAGTGGATCGCCAGCGTGCTGGTTGAAGGCAAGGATGTGGTCTGGCTGGAAGTGCCGAAGACCGACCTGCCAGACGGCAAGAATGACGTCGATACCATGTACCACGGCAAGAATCTTGGCTTTGCCATCGACAAGGTGGTGGCCGTGCTGAACAAGGACTTTGCCGAGGAGAACCCGGCGGCGCTGAAGTTCCTGTCGCTGGTGCAGATCAGCACCGACGACGAGAGCAACCAGAACCTGAAGATGCAGCAGGGTGAGAAGAAGCCTGCCGACATCACCCGCCATGCCAAGGAATGGGTTGCCGCCCACCGCCAGCAGTTTGACCAGTGGCTGCAAGCCTCGCGCGATGCTGCGGCCCAGGCCGGTAAGTAACCTGATCCATCAGCGTTGGCTTTTTCGCGGGCTCGCCCGCTCCCACAGGTCCGCCACAGGTTCCGAAAACTGTGCAATGCCTGTGGGAGCGGGCAAGCCCGCGAAGCAGCCAACGCGATTTCCGCTGTTGAGTTAACGCCATGAGCCACTTCGAAAGCATCCTCAAGAACACCAACCTGGCCCACCTGGACCCCGCCATCCGCACCACACTGTCAATGCCCTGCCAACGCGTGGCCTTCGTCCTGCGCGAGCATTTCTCGATGATGGCCTTCACCGCCGCCATGGATAGCCTGGTTACCGCCAACCTGATGAGCGCCACGCCGCTGTTCCAGATTCAGGTGGTAGGCGAGGGCGAGCAGGTGATGAGCGACCTTGGCATCGCCTTGCCGGTCAATACCCAACTCGCCGACCTGGAAATTCAAGGCCTGGACTGCCTGCTGGTATGCGGCGGCTTTCGGGTACGTCTGGAGACTGCGCCGCAACTGCGCGCCAAGCTGCGCCAGGCGGACCAGCACGGTAGCCAGCTGGGCGGTTTGTGGAACGGTGCCTACTTCCTTGCCGAAGCCGGCTTGCTCAACGACCACGACTGCGCCTTCCACCCCGATGGCCGGGCGATGATGAACGAATTGTTCCCCAAGGTGCGCATCAGCCGCCAGGCTCATGTGCTGGACCGCCGCCGCATGAGCTGCGCCGGGGCCAGCAGCGCGCTGGACATGATGCTGGCCTTGCTTGAACACTGCGGCGGTGTACCGCTGCGCCGGGCGGTGGAACAGATGCTGGCCTGTGACCGCTCGCGGGTAATGAGCGACGCACCGGCCAGCGCACCGGAAATAGACCCCAGCCTGCCCAAGGGCGTGCGCCTGGCACTGGAGCTGATGCACGCCAACATCGAAGACCCTATCGGCATCGATGAAATCGCCGAGCACGCGGGCTTGTCCCGTCGGCACCTGGAGCGGTTGTTCCGCCGCCATGTGCAGGCCACGCCGCCGCGGTACTATCTGGAGCTGCGCCTGACCCATGCGCGGCAGTTGTTGCAGCACACCAGCAAGTCGCTGACCGAAGTGGCGGTGGCCAGCGGGTTTGTCAGCTTTCCGCATTTCTATCGGCGCTTTCGCGAGCTGTTTGCCATTGCCCCACGCCAGTACCGGGCGCGGAGCCAAGGGTGGGCAGGGCGGCAGGATGTGGCTGTGCACTGAGTGGCTTTCTGCCTGTACCGGCCTTTTCGCGGGCACGCCCGCTCCCACAGGGTTTTGCACCAGTATTGAGGGCGAAGGTAAACCTGTGGGAGCGGGCGTGCCCGCGAATAGGCCAGTACAGGTAAACACTGTTCGGTAATCGAACGCAGACCGCCCCCGACCTGTCCGCTATCCGCCCAACCAAAGCCATCGCCGCATTGCCCAACCCCCGCCTTTTTGCTTAAGTGTGCCTATCCACCGGTTGTCGCCTGCCCCCGCGACCCGCAACCGGCCCGATAAAATGACCGTGACGACCGCAACCACAGCCCCCAAGGCCGTAGGAAGCGGCGACCAGAACAATAACGATACCGAGTGCCTTGCCTATGGAAAGCCGCCTGCTGAGCGAGCGCAGTAGCGTGTTTCATCACGCCGACCCTTATGCTGTGTCCGACTATGTGAACCAGCACGTAGGCCAGCATTGCATCGGCCTGTCCCGAACCACCCACCCCCAGGCCAGCCTCAGCCATCGCAAATTCGCCGAACTCGATCTGTGCCGCATCAGCTATGGCGGGAGCGTGCGCGTTACCTCGCCGGCGCTGGAAACCATCTACCACCTGCAAGTACTGCTCAACGGCAACTGCCTGTGGCGCGGGCACAAGCGCGAGCAACACCTGGTGCCGGGCGAGCTGTTGCTGATCAACCCGGACGACCCGGTTGACCTGACGTATTCGGAAGACTGCGAAAAATTCATCCTCAAGGTGCCCACCCGGCTGCTGGATTCGATCTGCGACGAACAACGCTGGCACCGACCAGAAGGCGGCGTGCGGTTCTTGCGCAACCATTACCGCCTGGATGAACTGGACGGCTTCGTGAACCTGCTGGCCATGGTTTGCCACGAAGCGGAAGTGAGCGATTCGCTGCCGCGGGTGCAGGGGCACTACAGCCAGATTGTGGCCAGCAAGCTGCTGACCCTGATGAGCACCAATATCCGCCGCGAAAGCCTGGGCTCGCCAGGCGCCAGCCTTGAGCGGATCATCGACCACATCGACCGCAACCTGAAAGTTGAACTGACCGCCGAAGCACTGGCAGAGCAGGCGTGCATGAGCCTGCGTTCGTTGTATGCCTTGTTTGACCGGCACTTGCAGACCACGCCGAAGCACTATGTTCGCCAGCGCAAGCTGGAGCAGGTGCATGCCTGCCTGAGCGATGCCAGTTGTTCGGTACGCAGCGTGACCGAGCTGGCGATGGACTATGGTTTTCTGCACCTGGGAAGGTTCTCCGAGGTGTATCGGCAGCAGTTTGGCGAGTTACCTTCGGAAACGTTGCGCAAACGGCGCTGAACAGCACCGGCCTCTTCGCGGGCGCGCCCGCTCCCACAGGAATTCCTGACCTTTGAGGGATACACAGTCCCTGTGGGAGCGGGCGTGCCCGCGAAGAGGCCCTTGAGTCTGTTGGATCACCCTGCACAAAACGGATAGCACCCCGCACAAACCGGATATTCCCGCCCCGTACCAATCCCTAACCTGACCTGGTCTGAACAATAACAATGGAGACCCTGGCCATGTCCCTGGGATTCGACTACCTCAATGCCATGCTCGAGGACGACCGTGAAAAGGGCATCTACCGCTGCAAGCGCGAGATGTTCACCGACCCACGCCTGTTCGACCTGGAGATGAAACACATCTTCGAGGGCAACTGGATCTACCTGGCTCACGAAAGCCAGATCCCCGAGAAAAACGACTTCCTCACCCTGACCATGGGGCGCCAGCCGATTTTCATCGCGCGCAACAAGGACGGTGAGCTCAATGCCTTCCTCAACGCCTGCAGCCACCGCGGCGCCATGCTGTGCCGGCACAAGCGCGGCAACCGCTCCAGCTACACCTGCCCGTTCCACGGCTGGACCTTCAACAACAGCGGCAAGCTGCTGAAAGTGAAAGACCCAAGCAACGCCGGCTACCCCGACAGCTTCAATTGCGATGGCTCCCACGACCTGACCAAGGTCGCACGCTTCGAGTCGTACCGTGGCTTCCTGTTCGGCAGCCTGAACGCCGACGTCAAGCCGTTGGTCGAGCACCTGGGCGAGTCGGCCAAGATCATCGACATGATCGTCGACCAGTCGCCAGAAGGCCTGGAAGTGCTGCGCGGTGCCAGCTCGTACATCTACGAAGGCAACTGGAAGCTCACCGCCGAAAACGGCGCCGATGGCTACCACGTCAGCTCCGTGCACTGGAACTACGCCGCCACCCAGAACCAGCGCAAACAGCGTGAGGCCGGTGACGAGATCAAGACCATGAGCGCTGGCTCCTGGGCCAAGCAGGGCGGTGGCTTCTACTCCTTCGACCACGGCCACCTGCTGCTGTGGACCCGCTGGGCCAACCCCGAAGACCGCCCGGCCTACGAGCGCCGCGACCAGCTGGCCGCCGACTTCGGCCAGGCCCGTGCCGACTGGATGATCGAGAACTCGCGCAACCTGTGCCTGTACCCGAACGTGTACCTGATGGACCAGTTCAGCTCGCAGATCCGCGTTGCCCGGCCGATTTCGGTGAACAAGACCGAGATCACCATCTACTGCATCGCGCCGAAAGGCGAGAGCCCCGATGCCCGCGCCAAGCGCATCCGCCAGTATGAAGACTTCTTCAACGTCAGCGGCATGGCCACCCCCGACGACCTGGAAGAGTTCCGCTCGTGCCAGACCGGCTACGGCGGCGGCACTGGCTGGAACGACATGTCCCGTGGCGCGAAGCACTGGGTTGAAGGCGCCGATGAAGCGGCTAAAGAGATCGAGCTGCATCCGCTGCTGTCTGGCGTGCGCACCGAGGACGAAGGCCTGTTCGTGCTGCAGCACAAGTACTGGCAGGACACCATGATCCAGGCCCTCAAGGACGAGCAGCAACTGATCCCTGTGGAGGCCGTGCAATGAGCCTGTATGAAACCGTGCGCGACTTCCTTTACCGCGAAGCGCGTTACCTGGACGATGCCCAGTGGGACCAGTGGCTGGAGCTGTACGCCAGCGACGCCAGCTTCTGGATGCCGAGCTGGGACGATGACGACACCCTCACCGAAGACCCACAAAGCGAAATTTCGCTGATCTGGTACGGCAACCGTGGTGGCCTGGAAGACCGCATATTCCGCATCAAGACCGAGCGCTCCAGTGCGACCGTGCCGGATACCCGCACCTCGCACAACATCAGCAACATCGAGATCGTCGAGCAGGGCGAGGGCAGCTGCCAGGTGCGCTTCAACTGGCACACCCTGAGCTTTCGCTACAAGACCACCGACAGCTACTTCGGCACCAGTTTCTACACCCTCGACCTGCGCGGCGGGCAGCCGCTGATCAAGGCCAAGAAGGTGGTGTTGAAGAACGACTACGTGCGCCAGGTCATCGACATCTACCACATCTGATACAGGGTTTTGCGAGCATTGCCCGGTGCGTCCTGCGACGCGCCGTGGGCCGGCTCGCCCGCGAGGTGCAACATGAGCTACCAGATCGCACTGAATTTCGAAGACGGGGTTACCCGCTTCATTGAAGCCACCGGCCACGAAACCGTGGCCGACGCAGCCTATCGCCAAGGCATCAACATCCCGCTGGACTGCCGCGATGGCGCCTGCGGTACCTGCAAGTGCAAGGCCGAATCCGGGCGTTACGACCTGGGTGACAACTTCATCGAAGACGCCCTGAACGAAGACGAAATTGCCGAAGGCTACGTACTGACCTGCCAGATGCGCGCCGAAAGCGACTGTGTCATCCGCATTCCGGCGTCGTCGCAGCTGTGCAAAACCGAACAGGCCAGTTTCGAGGCTGCCATCAGCGATGTTCGCCAGCTGTCTGCCAGCACCATTGCCCTGTCTATCAAGGGCGAAGCCCTCAGCCGCCTGGCGTTCCTGCCGGGGCAGTACGTGAACCTGAAGGTACCGGGCAGCGAGCAGAGCCGTGCCTATTCGTTCAGTTCGTTGCAGAAGGACGGTGAAGTCAGCTTCCTGATCCGTAACGTGCCGGGCGGGCTGATGAGCAGCTTCCTGACCAACCTGGCCAAGGCCGGGGACAGCATGAGCCTGGCCGGGCCGTTGGGCAGCTTCTACCTGCGGCCGATTCAGCGCCCGCTGTTGCTGCTGGCGGGCGGTACCGGCCTGGCACCGTTCACCGCAATGCTGGAAAAGATCGCCGAGCAGGGCAGTGAACACCCGCTGCACCTGATCTATGGCGTGACCAACGACTTCGACCTGGTTGAACTGGATCGCCTGCAGGCGCTGGCTGCACGCATTCCCAACTTCACCTACAGCGCCTGCGTGGCCAACCCGGATAGCGAGTACCCGCAGAAGGGTTACGTAACCCAGCACATCGAGCCACGCCACCTCAACGACGGCGATGTGGACGTGTACCTGTGCGGCCCGCCGCCGATGGTCGAGGCGGTGAGCCAGTACGTGCGTGAGCAAGGCATTACCCCGGTCAACTTCTACTACGAGAAGTTTGCGGCAGCAGCCTGACAGCCTCCTTTTATTCCAAGCATTACGCCGACCCTGTGGGAGCGGGCATGCCCGCGAAGAGGCCAGCAGGTTCAACAACTTTGTCTGGTCGGACGCATTCGCGGGCATGCCCGCTCCCACAGGGATTGTGGCGAACCGGAGAGATGGATATGAACAACAGATTCCAAGGCAAGGTTGCCCTGGTCACCGGTGCCGCCCAAGGCATCGGCCGGGGCGTGTGCTGGCGGCTGAAGGCTGAAGGCGCGCAAGTGGTGGCGGTAGACCGTTCCGAACTGGTTCACGAACTGGCCGGCGAGGGCATGCTCACCCTCACCGCCGACCTGGAACAACACGCCGACTGCGCCCGGGTAATGGCCAGTGCCGTAGAAACCTTCGGCCGCCTCGACATCCTGGTCAACAACGTCGGCGGCACTATCTGGGCCAAGCCCTTCGAACACTACGAAGTGGAGCAGATCGAAGCCGAAGTGCGCCGCTCGCTGTTCCCCACCCTGTGGTGCTGCCACGCCGCACTGCCGTACATGCTCGAACGGGGCAGCGGTGCCATCGTCAACGTTTCGTCCATCGCCACGCGCGGCGTCAACCGGGTGCCCTACGGTGCGGCCAAAGGTGGGGTGAATGCGCTCACCGCCTGCCTGGCGTTTGAAACCGCTGGCCGTGGCATCCGCGTCAACGCCACCGCGCCCGGCGGCACCGAAGCGCCACCCCGGCGTGTGCCGCGCAACAGTGCCGAGCAGAGTGAGCAGGAAAAACACTGGTACCAGCAGATCGTCGACCAGACCCTCGACAGCAGCCTGATGCACCGCTACGGCAGCATCGATGAGCAGGTGGGCGCGATTCTGTTCCTGGCCTCGGACGAAGCCTCGTACATCACTGGCGTGACCCTGCCGGTAGGGGGCGGCGACCTCGGCTGAGCAGCAACCTCAAGGCAACAGCTTTCACTCACAACAAAAACAAGAGCGACAGATGCCATGCGAACCCTTGACGTACACCCGATCATCGATAATGCGCGCTTTACCTCGTTCCACTGGATGGTCATGGCCTGGTGTGGCCTGCTGCTGATCTTCGACGGCTACGACCTGTTCATCTACGGCGTGGTACTGCCGGTCATCATGAAAGAGTGGGGCCTGACCCCGTTGCAGGCCGGCGCACTGGGCAGCTACGCGCTGTTCGGCATGATGTTCGGTGCCCTGGCATTTGGCAGCCTGGCCGACCGCATCGGGCGCAAGAAGGGCATTGCCATCTGTTTCGCCTTGTTCTCGGGGGCGACCATTCTCAATGGCTTTGCCAGCAGCCCCAGCGAGTTCGGCATCTACCGCTTCATCGCCGGCCTGGGCTGCGGCGGGCTGATGCCCAACGCCGTGGCGCTGATGAACGAATACGCGCCCAAGCGCCTGCGCAGCACGCTGGTGGCAATCATGTTCAGCGGCTATTCACTGGGCGGCATGCTGTCGGCGGGCGTTGGCATCTTCATGCTGCCACGGTTTGGCTGGGAGTCGATGTTCTTCGTCGCAGCTGTACCCCTGCTGCTGTTACCGGTGATTCTCTACTACCTGCCAGAATCCATCGGCTTCCTGGTGCGCCAGGGGCGTACGGATGAAGCGCGCACGCTGCTCAAGCGGCTGGACCCGGACTGCGACGTGCAGGCCGACGACGTGTTGCAGGCTGCGGACCGTAAAGCGAGCGGGGCATCGGTACTGGAGCTGTTCCGCAACGGCCTGGCCATTCGTACCCTGGCGCTGTGGCTGGCGTTCTTCTGCTGCCTGCTGATGGTGTATGCGCTCAGCTCATGGCTGCCGAAACTGATGGCCAATGCCGGTTACAGCCTGGGTTCCAGCCTGTCGTTCCTGCTTGCGTTGAACTTTGGCGGCATGGCAGGGGCGATTCTCGGCGGCTGGCTGGGCGACCGTTACAACCTGGTCAAGGTCAAGGTTGCGTTTTTCATCGCTGCCGCGTTGTCGATCAGCCTGCTGGGCGTCAACAGCCCGATGCCGGTGCTGTACCTGCTGATCTTCATCGCCGGTGCTACCACCATCGGCACGCAGATCCTGCTGTATGCCGGCGCCGCCCAGTTGTACGGGCTGTCGGTGCGCTCCACCGGGCTTGGCTGGGCCTCTGGTATCGGCCGCAACGGTGCCATCGTCGGCCCCTTGCTGGGCGGGGCGCTGATGGGCATCAACCTGCCGCTGCAACTCAACTTCATCGCCTTCGCCATACCTGGCGCAATTGCTGCGCTGGCCATGGCTGTGCACCTGGCCAGCGGCCGTCGGCAAGCCCAGGCCGTGGCGGCGCAGGCCTGACCCGAAAAGAACCAGAGCCGGGCACCCAGCCCGGCCAATGCCTTGCCAGAGGTGCCATGAAAACCCTGATCAAGGACAGCTCGCTGTCCGCCATCGTCGCCGGCTGCATTGCCACGATGATCTCCTACGCCGGCCCGCTGGTGATCATCTTCCACGCGGCCGAAGCCGCCGGCTTGTCGCACCAGCAGTTGTCGTCCTGGGTCTGGGCCGTGTCCATGGGCAGTGCCGTGCTCGGCGCGCTGCTCAGCTTGCGCTACCGGGTGCCTGTGGTGATCGCCTGGTCGATTCCAGGTTCCGCGTTGCTGGTCAGCGCCTTGCCGCAGCTCGGCCTGGAGCAGGCCGTGGGGGCTTACCTGGTGGCCAATCTGGTGCTGCTGATGATCGGCATCAGCGGCGCCTTCGACCGCATTATTGCGCGCTTGCCGGGGTCCATCGCTGCCGGCATGCAGGCCGGCATCCTGTTCAGTTTCGGTATCGAAGTGTTTCGCGCCCTGCCAGTGCAGCCGGTGCTGGTACTGGCGATGTTCATTACCTACGTGCTGATGCGCCGGCTACAACCACGCTATGCAGTGGCTGCCGTGCTGTGCGTGGGCACGCTGGTGACCGTCGCCAGCGGTGCGCTGCGCAGCGAGGCACTGGTGCTGGAGCTGGCTTCACCGCAGTGGGTCACCCCGCAGTTCAGCCTGCAGGCGGTGTTCAGCCTGGCGCTACCGATGGTGCTGGTGGCGCTGACCGGGCAATTCATGCCGGGCATGGCGGTGCTGCGTAATGCGGGCTACCCCACGCCAGCGAGCCCGCTGATCAGTGCCAGTGCCCTGGCCGGTGCGCTTCTGGCGCCGTTTGGCTGCCACGGGCTGAACCTGGCGGCAGTCACCGCCAGCCTGTGCACGGGCCCCGAGGCTCATGAAAACCCACGGCGGCGCTATGTGGCAGCCGTAGCTGGTAGCGCGCTGTACCTGCTGCTGGGGATTGCTGGTGCCACGTTGATGTCGCTGTTCGCGGCGTTTCCGGCCGCGCTTGTTGCTGCCCTGGCCGGGCTGGCCCTGTATGGCGCCATCAGCGAAGCCCTGGCGCGCAGCCTGGCCGAACCGGCCGAGCGTGATGCAGGCCTGTTCACCTTCCTGGTCACCGCTTCGGGGGTGGCCTTCCTGGGCCTGTCGGCGGCGTTCTGGGGGCTGTTGTTCGGCCTGCTGGCCCATGCGCTGCTCAGGCTGCGCCAGCCACGTGCCCGGGAGGTGCTGCGCCGTACCCCATGAGCTGCCGTGTTCCCAACGCTTTACCCATAAAAACAAGATCAAGAGAGCTTCGGAATGAAACACACCCCTTGCGTTGCCCTGGGGCTGACTTTGCTCAGCCAACCTTTACTGGCCGCCGAAGGTGGCTTCTTCGAGGATTCGAAGGCTACCCTGAGTGCCCGTAACTATTACTTCAGCCGCGATTTCTCCGACATTGTCGGGGCCAACAAGCAGTCCAAGGCCGAGGAGTGGGCCCAGGGTTTCATCCTCGACTTCAAGAGTGGCTACACCCCGGGTACGGTCGGCTTTGGTGTCGATGCCCTCGGCCTGCTGGGTATCAAGCTGGACAGCAGCCCCGACCGCGCTAACACCGGCCTGCTGCCAGTGCATGGCGACGGCCGGGCTGCCGACGAGTACAGCCGCCTGGCACCTACCTTCAAGGCCCGCTTGTCGAAGACCGAACTGCGCGTCGGTGAGCTGCAACCGAACCTTCCGGTGCTGACCTTCAGTGACATCCGCCTGCTGCCGCCGACCTATCAGGGCGCGAGCCTGAGTTCGTCGGAAATCGACGGGCTGACCGTGCAGGCCGGGCATTTGAAAAGTACCCACCTGCGCAACGAAGGCGGCGACGGCAAGATGAACGCCATGCTCGGCCATGTGCCGATGCGTCAGGCCGAGAGTGATGCCTTCAACTACGTGGGCGGGGACTATGCGTTCAATGCCAACCAGAGCAGCGTCAGCCTGTGGTATGGGCAGCTGGAGGATATCTACGAGCAGGGCTTTGTCGGCTTCAAGCACAGCAAACCAGTGGGTGACTGGGTGCTCAGCGCAAACCTGGGTTATTTCACCGCCCGGGAGGATGGCGATGCGCTGTTGGGCAATATCGACAACCAGGCGTTCTTCTCGATGTTCACTGCGCGCCATGGCGGGCACAGCTTCCATGTCGGCTACCAGGGCATCTACGGCGACAGCCCGTTCCCACGTGTGTTCGCCAATATCTCGCCGCTGGGCAACGAGGTGCCGACCTATGAGTTCGCCTACACCGACGAGCGCTCGTATCAGGTGCGTTACGACTACAACTTCGCCGCCATGGGGGTACCGGGGCTGACGGCGACCGTGCGCTACATAACGGGTAACAATGTCGATACCGGGCTGGGTTACGAAGGGCGTGACCGGGAACGTGACCTGGATATTGGTTACGCGGTGCAGAGCGGGGTGCTGAAGGGACTGGGGATTCGGGTACGGAATGCGATGGCGAGGTCCAACTACCGCAGCGACATCGACGAGAACCGTTTGACGCTGGTGTACACCTGGCAGCTGTTCTGACGCCTGTACAGCAATTGCACTTCAGGGCCGTATGAAGGTAGCTTCCGGAAACCACATTTTCAGGAATGCCACCCTTGGACTCCATCACTCAGGCCGTACTCGGCGCAGCCCTGCAAGGTACCGTGCTTGGTCGCATTCAGGGCCGTCGCGCCTTGTTGTATGGCGCGGCACTGGGCACGCTGCCCGACCTGGATGTGATCATCCGCTACGCCGACCCGGTGTCGCAGATGACCTACCATCGCGGCTTCTCACACTCGCTGTTCGTGCTCACCGGGCTGGCCTTGCTGCTGGCCTGGTTGGTCAACAAATGCTGGCCTGGCAAGGGTTACACCTTGCCGAGGCTGTTCATGGCGTTCTGGCTGGTGCTGGTTACCCACCCTTTGCTCGATGCGTTCACGGTCTATGGCACGCAGTTGTTCTGGCCTTTGCAGAGTATTCCGCAAAGCTGGGCAGCGGTGTTCATCATCGACCCGGTCTACACCTTGCCGCTGCTTGCAGCGGTGGCCTACACGAGCATCAAGGGCGTAACCGGCAGGGCTACACGGCTGCTGACCCTGGCCTTGGCGTTCAGCACCTGCTACCTGGGTTTCGGGCTGGCCGGGCGCATGGCGGCAGAGCAACGTTTCCAGGCGGCGCTCGACCAGCAAGGCATTGTGGCCAGCGAGGTCCGTGCCGTGCCGCTCGCGTTCAACAGCCTGGTCTGGCGGGTATTGGCCAAGACCCCGGATGGCGATTACTACGAAGGCATCAGCAGCGGGTTTGACCGGCAAGCGCCAGAAATGCAGCGCTTGCCGCGTAATCTGGCGTTGGCAAAGGTGCTGGAAGGTGTCCCTTTGCACCAGCGCCTGCGCTGGTTTACCGATGACTGGCTGCGCTATGACCAGGTGGGCGATGCGCTGGTGGTCACCGACCTGCGCATGGGCATCCCCGGCAACTACACCTTCCGTTTCAACATGGCCCATCGCGACAGCCAGGGGCACTGGATTACCGATGTGCCTTCGCGATGGCAGGGGAGTGGGCCCGGGTCGATGTTCAATGGGGATGACCTGCTGTTGATCTGGCGGCGCATCGTCGAGCAACAGCCGCCCTTGCCACTGGCTGCCTGGACCGACCGGTACATGGGTGCCCGCCAGCACTGAAACAGGCAACAGGGCTGGTATGGGGCTGCACAGCAGCCCCGCTTGCAATCGCCAATTTCATACCCATCTACAGCGGTCACCTTGCACCCAGGAACCGAGCCATGGAACCCAACCGCTTCGGCGACATCGCCGCCTTCGTCAGTGCCGTCAAGGCCGGTAGCTTCACCGCTGCCGCCGCCAGCCTGGGCCTAACCCGTTCGGCGGTTGGCAAGAGCATTGCCCGCCTGGAAGCGCGCATGGCCGTGCGCCTGCTCAACCGCACCACGCGCAAACTGAGCCTGACCGACGAAGGCCTGGTGGCATTCGAGCGCTGGCGGCAGATTCTGGACGACCTCGACGAGGTCGAAAGCACCATGGCCCAGCGCCGGGGCAAACCCACCGGCACCCTGCGCCTGACTGCGCCGCTGTCACTGGGCCAGCGCCATGTGCTGCCCATCCTCGACCAATACCTCAAGCAGTGGCCCGAATTGCGCGCAGACATCCGCTTCACCGACCGCTTCGTCGACCTGGTCGAGGAGGGCGTCGACGTTGCCGTGCGCATCGGTGCACCCAAAGAGGATTCACAGCTGCTGACACGCACCGTGGCCTGGCAGCAGTTCGTCACCTGTGCTTCACCCGCGTACCTCGAGGCGCGTGGCGTGCCGCAGGTGCCAGGTGACCTCTACGGCCACGATAAAATCGCCTTCCTCGCCGGCGAGAAGGCCATGCCCTGGCGCTTTCGCACCGAAGCCGGCCTGCACCTGTGCGAAGACCCCGGGCGTTTGAACATCGACAGCTCCGAAGCCATGCTCGACGGCGCCCGCGCAGGCTTCGGGCTGATTCACCTGCCCACCTACATTACCGGTGACGACTTGCGCGCCGGCACCCTGGTGGAAGTGCTGCAAGCCTACCGGCCACCGGCAGACCCGATTCGCATCGTGTACCCGAGCAAACGCCACCTGTCCCCGCGGGTGCGTGGGTTCATCGACCTGCTGGTGGCCAGTTGGGAATCGGGCGTGCCCTGGGAATCCTGATTGGGGACTGTCAGGCCCCTATGCCGGGCCTGAAACCGGGTTTATCACTGGCGGCGCAGCAGGGAAACTGGCAGCCACTGATAATCCCTCTGGAGACCCCATGACTGCACTGTCCGTACTGGATCTGGTCATGATCGGTGAAGGCAAGACCTTCGCCGACGCGATCGAAGAATCTCGCCAACTCGCCCGCCATGTCGAGCAACAGCAATACAGCCGCTACTGGATTGCCGAGCACCACGACATGCCCGGGATCGGCTCGGCGGCTACCTCGCTGGTCATCAACGAAATCGCCAACGCCACCCGGCATATCCGCGTGGGTGCCGGCGGCATCATGCTGCCCAACCACGCGCCGCTGGTGGTGGCCGAACAGTTCGGTACCCTCGACACCCTGCACCCGGGCCGCATCGACCTGGGCCTTGGCCGTGCACCCGGTACCTCCGGGCCGACCGTGCGTGCCTTGCGAGGGGCTGCCCCGGAGCGCGACTTCAGCCAGGACATTGCTGAACTGCGCGATTACCTGGCCGACAACGGCAACCGCCGGGTGCGGGGTGTGCCGGGCGCGCACGATGTACCGGTGTGGATACTCGGTTCCAGCCTGTTCGGCGCCGACCTGGCGGCGAAGCTGGGGCTGCCATATGCCTTTGCCTCGCACTTTGCCCCGCGTTACCTGCTGCAGGCCATTGCCCATTACCGGGCCAATTTCCAGCCCTCGGCGCAACTGGCCAAGCCCTACGTGATGGTAGGCATGAACCTGTTCGCCGCCGCCAGCGATGCCGAGGCAGATTACCTGGCCAGTTCCCATCGCAAGTGGATGCTGGACCTGCATGTCGGGCGTTTCGGCTTGTTGCCAAAACCGCAGGAAGGTTACGTGGACAGCCTGCCAGCGCATGAGCGGGCGGTGCTTGAGCAAGTGATGGCCTGCACGGTGGCGGGTGGGCCGCACCGGGTCAGGGAAGGCCTGCGCTCGTTGATCGAACAAACGGGGGCGGATGAGCTGATGATCGACTGCCGCATCCATGACCCGCTGGCGCGGCAGCGGTCGCATGCCTATGCGGCGCAGGCCTTGGCTGAACTGGGTTAACGCTACCGGCCTCTTCGCGGCTGAAGCCGCTCCCACACGTATTGTGCATGCCTGGCGGTAAGCACTGCCGCTGTGGGAGCGGGTTCACCCGCGAAGGGGTGGTACAGGCATAAAAAAACGGGAGCCCTCAGAGCTCCCGTTTTCGCATCAAGCGCGCTTGAGGAACGGGTAATCCGTATACCCCTCAGGCCCATTGGCATAATCGAACTGCGCCCGGTGCTCGTTCAACGGCGCCTGCAACCGCAGCCGCTCCACCAGGTCCGGGTTGGCAATGAAGCTGCGCCCGAACGCCACGGCGTCGATCAGCCCACGCCCGATCAGGTCTTCGCCCTTCTCGGCGGTGTAAGCCCCTGCCGCGATGATCACACCCGGATAAGCGGCGCGGATGGCTTCGCGGAACTCATCACGCAGCGGCTTGCCACCGGCCCAGTCCGGCTCGGACAGGTGTAGGTAGGCCAGGTTGCGCTTGGCAAGTTCGCGGATCAGGTACAAGCCGGCAGCTTCCTGGTCCTCGCCATTATCCACACCGTTGAAGCCGCCTAACGGGAATACACGGATACCCACGCGTTCGGCACTCCAGTTGGCAATCGCCGCGTCCACGGCTTCAAGCACGATGCGCGCCCGGTTCTCGATGCTGCCGCCGTAGCGGTCTTCACGCACGTTGGCGCTCGGGGTCAGGAACTGGTGCAGCAAGTAGCCGTGGGCGGCGTGCAGCTCGATGAAGTCGAAGCCGGCTTCACGGGCGTTGACGGCTGCCTGGCCGAAGTCGGCAACGATACCGGCGATTTCCGCTTCGCTCAGTGCACGTGGTGTGGAGGTTTCTACACGTACCAGGTTGCCGCCCTCGTCACGCAGGGTAGTACGGGCACCCGCTGGCAGCGCCGAGGGCGCAACGGGTGCGTCTCCACCAGGTTGCAAGGTGGTGTGAGAGACGCGACCGGTGTGCCACACCTGCACGGCACTGTGGCCACCTTCGGCGTGGATGCCTTCGTTGATGTGCTTCCAGGCGGCGATCTGCTCGGGGCTGTGAATGCCGGGCGAGCCGGAGTAGCCCTTGGCCTGTAACGAGATCTGCGTGGCTTCGGTGATGATCAGGCCAGCGCTGGCACGTTGGCGGTAGTACTCGGCCATCATTGTGGTCGGCACGTCGCCCGGCTCCAGGCTGCGCAGGCGGGTGAGGGGGGCCATGAACACGCGGTTGGGCAGGGTGAGCGGACCGACTTGCAGGGGTTGGAAGAGTTTCATTGCAGCTCCAGAGGTGGAAAACCAATGGTGCGCACGATACCGACATGATTGGGGAAAGGGGGGACCGGGAGCCCGGCGCCGGGCTCCCCAATGGTGCTTTGCTGTGCCGGCCCTTTCGCGGGCTCGCCCGCTCCCACAGGATCTCCACTGCCTCAGGGCTTGTGCTGTACCTGTGGGAGCGGGCAAGCCCGCGAAAGGGCCGGATCAGGAAACGCTTAGCTGCGGGCCACCCGCCCACTCACATAGTGCGCCACATCATTGAACCCTGGTGTCGACGCATGCCCCGGTGTCACCAGGGAGTCGATGAACGCCTCATCCTCCGCGGTGATCTTCACCGCCAAGGCGCCACCATAGGTGTCCCACTGCTCCTCGGTCCGCGGCCCAACGATCGCCGAAGTGACCAGCTGGTTGTTCAGCACCCAGGCAATGGCAAATTCGACGATGCCCACACCCTTGGCTTCCACATAGGCCTGGATCTGCCGGGCGATGGCCAACGACTCCTGGCGCCACTCCACCTCCATGATGCGCTTGTCCTGGCGCCCTGCACGGCTGGCGGCATCGGGCACGGCCCCCGGCGCATACTTGCCACTGAGCACGCCACGGGCCAGTGGGCTGAAGGGCACCACGCCAAGCCCGTGTGCAGCGGCAGCAGTGAGCTGCTCCGGCTCGGCCTGGCGGTTGACGATGTTGTACAAAGGCTGGCTTACCACCGGCCTGGGCACGCCCAGGCGCTCGGCAATGTGGCACACCTGGGCAATGCGCCAGCCGCGGAAGTTGGACACGCCCCAGTAACGGATCTTGCCTTGGCGCAGCAGGTCGCCAATGGCCTGCACGGTCTCCTCCAGCGGCACTTTGTGGTCTTCGCGGTGAAGGTAGTAGATGTCCAGATAGTCCATGCCCATGCGGGTCAGCGTGGCTTCCAGGGCATTGAAGATATGCTTGCGCGACAACCCGCTGCGGTTGGGCAGGCCATCGGCCGGGCCAAAGCCGACCTTGCTGGCAACGACCCAGTCCTGACGATGGCGGGCCACCGCTTCACCGACGATTTCTTCCGAGCGGCCAGCGTTGTACACGTCGGCCGTGTCGATGAAGTTGATGCCTTGGTCCCAGGCTTTGTCGATGATGCGCAAGGCGTCTTCGGTGCTGGTCTGCTCGCCAAACATCATGCTGCCCAGGGTAAGGGCGGAAACCTGCAGGCCACTGTGGCCGAGGGGGCGGTAGATCATGCGCGTGAGTCCTTGTACGGTCGGCTGTTCCACCTGTTTTACACATAACCGGGGCACTTTGAAAGGCAGCCTGATGATAACCGCGTCGCTGCTCGGACTGTGCCTCTGCGTACCAATAACCTGTGAACTCTGCGAGTTCCTTTCATGCGATCAGCTGGCTAGTTTCAAGCGAGGTTAATAGCGAGGAAAGCGAAGTGACTACGTCAAACTCAAGCAACCGCTGCTACGGCCCCCAAGGCGTATTGGCTGCGTATACACCTTACGGATTGAGCGCATGCAGTTCAGGATGCAACGTTCTAGGGTACATCGGGCAGCGTCTGGACCAGTGGGTGGAGGGTTATCACCTTGGGCAGGGGAGGCGTCTCTATAGTCCGGCGCGCGGCACCTTCTGCAGCCCGGATCCGTTGAGCCCATTCGGTAAAGGTGGAGTCAATGCGTATGCTTACTGTGGAGGCGACCCCGTCAACTTCACAGACCCTACCGGTCTTTCTCGGACATGGGGCCGAATACGCCCGCCAGATTCCAGCCCCAGACGTCGAGCTTCCGCCCCCTTAAAGGCGACGCCTGTTCAAAAACATGGCAAACGTCGCCATAGCCTTCCCTGGCAGTGGAAAAACAATCAAGAACTACCTGGTTATACTGAAGCAACGCAGCATATCGATCAGCGCCAGCTTGACGCGGTGCGGTACAGCCCTGAAACACAGCGTGACAAGGTTATACCGACCTACAATCAGAGCACAGATCCAAGGGGATTGGCAGCTCAAACATTTGCAGATGACCATTCCGCAAGAAACCCTGAAAGGAGTGGAATCCCTGCACCCCTGAACACTGCGCGGCGTCAGCCTCCAACGCTCAAACAATGGGCGGTTCGCGTTGCAGCAGGGGTTATCTTGGTAGGCCTGGTAGTCGGACCAATACTCGCCAGCCAAATCCGTGGAGGTGGTCAAGCGTGAAAGAACAAGAGCCGCAATCAGACTGTGTAAAACACACTGATAGGCCTTAGACCAAACGCACCGACTTGTTCGGGGCGACGAAAAATCCTCCGTATCTTTCGATACGGAGCATTCTCTTGAAAGGGCCGTGCAGATTGCCAGGTTTTCACACAGGCTGCCAATGGACCTTGAGTTTATCAATCCGCGGAGCGAGCAACGCTCATCGCATTCGCCCGCGTTAACCGCAGGGCCACCAGGCTTCCGACAACGATCAGCGCCGCCAGCGAATACAAAGCGGCGTCAGTCGAACCGGTCTGGTCCTTGATGAACCCGACCAGGTATGGGCTGAGGAAGCCGGCCATCTGGCCAACCGAGTTGATGATCGCAAGGCCCGCGACAGCCGCACCGGCACTGAGCAGTGCGGTGGGCATCGGCCAGAACATTGGCAGGCCGGTGAGGGCGCCCATGGTGGCAATCGACAGGCCGAGAATGGCAATGGCAGGGTTGCCGGCAAAGTTGACCGCGATCAGCAGGCCGATGGCGCCCATCAGCATCGGCACTACAAGGTGCCAGCGGCGCTCGTTGCGCAGGTCGGCCGAGCGGCCGCACAGGATCATGAACACACCGGCCAGCAGGTACGGAATGGCGCTGAGCCAGCCGATCAGCAGCGGGTTGTCGAAGCCCATGTTCTTGATGATCGACGGCAGCCAGAAGTTGATCGCATACACGCCGCTCTGGATACAGAAGTAGACGAAGCCGAACGTCCAGATCAGCGGGTTGGTCAACACGGCGAGTACACCATCGCCGGTGGTGGTCGGCTTGCTCGCAGCGTCGGCCTCCAGATCGGCGGCTATCAACTGGCGTTCAGTCGGGTTCAGCCAGGCAGCCTTCTGGTAGCCATCGCTCAGCAGGAACACCGCCAGTACGCCCAGGGCAACCGTGGGCAGGCCCTGGATCAGGAACATCCATTGCCAGCCGGCCAAACCATGCTGCCCGGCGGCGAAGTGCTGGAGGATCCAGCCGGAGAACGGCCCGCCAAGCAGGCCCGACACCGGGATCGCCGACATGAACAGGGCCATGATGCGCCCGCGACGGGCGGCCGGGAACCAGCGCGAAAGGTACAGCACCACACCCGGGAAAAAGCCGGCTTCGGCGGCGCCGGTCAGCAGGCGCAGGGTGTAGAACTCGGTAGGGGTGGTGACGAACAGCAGGCAGGTGGACAAACTGCCCCAGGCGATCATCATCAGCGCGATCCAGCGACGCGGGCCAAAGCGGTTGAGCGCCAGGTTGCTCGGCAGGCCGCAAAGTACGTAGCCAATGAAGAAGATGCCGGCACCCAGGCCGTACACCGTTTCGCTGAATTTGAGGGCGTCGAGCATCTGCAGCTTGGCAAAGCCGACGTTGACGCGGTCCAGGTAGTTGAACAGGTAGCAGATGAAAATGAACGGAATCAGCCGCAGTGTAATGCGCCGGTAGAGCGCGTTGCGGGTGGTGTCCGTGCCTTGGTCAAGGGCGGGGCTGTGTGCCATGATCGGGTTCTCTTTTGTTATGGTTGTCTCCGCGTCGCCTGTGCCGGCGCTCGCCCTGACGAGTCTCGGGGACTGCGGCGTGCCTGTCTTTGTGCTTTTGCACAGTGCCTGGGCCGGGCTGCTGTGCTCGGGCCCAATAGCCTAACACCCTAAGGACCCTGCAATGTTCGAACTCGACCATGACCTGGCACAGGATATCGTTGACCGGGCAATGGCCATTTTGCCGTGCAACGTCAACGTCATGGACAGCCAGGGGTTGATCCTGGGCAGCGGTGAGCCGGAACGCATCAACACCCGCCACGAGGGCGCGCAACTGGTACTGGCCAACGGGCGCATTGTCGAGCTGGACGTGGAGGCGGCCAAATGCCTGAAGGGCGTGCAGCCCGGGGTGAACCTGCCCCTGATGCTCGATGGCCGGCTGATGGGCGTGCTTGGCCTGACCGGTGACCCGCAGCAGGTGCGTACGTATGGCGAACTGGTACGCATGACCGCCGAGATGCTGCTGGCCCAGCGCCATTTGCAGGCTGACCAGCAGTGGCGACGGCAGCGTTGTGATGACCTGCTGGCCCTGTTGCTGGGTGGCAGCGGTGATTCCCCCCGCCTGCTTGATGAAGCCCGGCAACTGGGCCTCAAGCCGCAGCTGCCGCGGGTACCGTGCTTGTTCGAACTGGCTTCGGGGCCAGCGGCCGAGGCACTGTCGGCGTGGTTGATGAGCCGCTACCCGGACAGCTGGTGTGTCAGCCCGGCCCGCCAGTCGTTGCTGTGGTGCCGCCCGGCCAGTGTGGCGCTGGACGAGCCCCGCCTGCTGGAGCGCCTGCATCGTCACGGCTGGGACGTGGAGCGGCTGGCCCTGGGCAGTGCCGCACAAAGCCTTGAACAGTTGCGCCGTGGCTACCGCCGGGTTCGTGACTTGCTGGCCTATGGGCGCGAGGTGTTGCCTGGCGAACGTTTGCTCAGCCTGCAGCGCTACCGGCTGCCGGCGCTGTTGTGGCGCCACCGCAACGATGACGCGCTGGATGAGCTGTTGGAGCCGCTGCAACGCATTCGTGCCAAGGACAACAGCGGCCAGTTACTCGCCACCCTGCGTGCGTGGTGTGCCCATGACGGCCAGAGCCAGGCGTGTGCCGATGCCTTGGGCATCCACCGTAACAGCCTGCGCTACCGGCTGGAGCGGATCGCCGAACTGGGCGAGGTCGACCCGCTGCGTATGGAAGGCATGCTTAGCTTGTACCTGGGGTTGCAGCTGTTGCCTGCAGACTGAAGCGATCCCTGTTGCGGCCCTATCGCCGGCAAGCCAGCTCCCACAGGATGAATGCTGCCCTCAGGCCTGTGTTGCACCTGTGGGAGCTGGCTTGCCGGCGATAGGGCCGCATCAGGCGAAAGGCATCCGCCCAAACAACCCACCCAGGGTTTTGTGCATTTGACCGAGGCTCCCTTGGCAAACAACTGTCAGCATGCCGCTCATCAGGACAGGAGAATTCCCATGAAGATCGTCATTGCCCCCGACTCGTTCAAGGACAGCCTCGACGCTGCGGGTGTCGCTCGCGCCATCGCTGCGGGCCTGGGCGAGGCGTGGCCGGACGCGGAGCTGGTCGAGTGCCCGATGGCCGACGGTGGTGAGGGCACCATGGAGGCGATCCTGGCAGCCAGCCACGGCGAACTGCGCCGCCAGACCGTACGCGGGCCGCTGGGGCATAGCGTCGAGGCCGGCTGGGGCTGGTTGCCGCAAAGTCGCACGGCAATCATCGAAATGGCCCAGGCCAGTGGCCTGCAACTGGTGCCGGCCGGCCAGCGCGACGCCTGCCGCAGCACTACCTGGGGAACCGGCGAACTGATTGCCGCTGCCCTGGCCGCTGGTGCGCAGCGGGTAGTGCTGGCCATCGGCGGCAGTGCCACCAACGATGCCGGCAGCGGCATGTTGCGGGCGCTGGGCCTGCGCCTGCTGGACGCTGACGGGCAAGCGCTGGAAGAAGGGGGCCTGGCCCTGGCCAGGCTGGCCCACATCGACGCCAGCAACCTCGACCCGCGGCTTGCCGAAGTACAGTTTGAAGTGGCAGCCGACGTCGACAACCCGCTGTGCGGCAGCCACGGCGCATCGGCAATCTTTGGCCCACAAAAGGGGGCCAACCCGCAGCAGGTGCAGGCGCTGGACCAGGCGCTGGGGCAGTTTGCCGACCATTGTGCGCAACTGCTGGGTAAGGATGTGCGCGACTACCCGGGTAGCGGTGCTGCCGGTGGAATGGGCTTTGCCGCCCGGGCATTCATGGGCGCGCAGTTCCGCCCAGGCGTGGAAGTGGTGGCGGAGCTGGCTGGCCTTGATGCCTTGGTGCAGGGCGCGGGTCTTGTGGTGACCGGCGAAGGGCGCTTCGATGCCCAGACACTGCGGGGCAAGACACCGATGGGCGTGGCCCGGGTTGCCAAACGCCATGGGGTACCGGTGGTGGTGCTGGCCGGGACCTTGGGTGAGGGTTACCAGCAACTGTACGCTCATGGGGTTGACGCCGCCTTTGCACTGGCCAGCGGGCCGATGAGCCTGGAGCAGGCGTGCGCTGACGCTGCCAGGTTGCTGCAGGCTCGGGCGTGTGACATTGGCCGGTTATGGCGCAGTGCAGCGCAGATCCCGGCAGGTTGATCGCCGAACCCTGTCAATCATGGGCCAGTTCAAACATGGCGATGAAATTGGCCAATGCCGGGGAAGCATTCTGGGCGCTCCATTTCATGTACAAGCCGATGCCGGGCACCGGTTGTTCATCCAGCGGCCGGATCGCACAGAACTGCACACGTTCGTGCGGTGCGGAGCCGGCAAACGAAGCCGGCACCAGGGCCACGCCAAAACCGCAGGCCACCAAGCCCAGCAAGGTATGGATCTGCGCGGCTTCCTGGACCACTTTGGGGTAGAAACCGGCCGACTCGCACAGGCCGATCAATTGCGCGTGGTAGCCACCACCCAATGCTTGCGGGGTGAAGACGAAATCCTCATCGGCAAAGTCGCGCAGGTCGACTTCGCCCTGCTTCCCTTTCACATGCCCGGCAGGCAGGGCCATGACAATCTGCTCATCAAGCAGCCGTCGGGACTCAAGCGTGCCAGCTGGCAGCGGTAACCTGCGCATGAAGCCAACATCCGCCTCACCGGCCAGTAACGCCTTGGCCTGCGTGGCCGACGGCATTTCACGAATACTCAACTGCACGTTGGGATAAGTCTCGCGAAAGCGCCGCAGGCTGTTGAGCAGTGAGTCGTAGTAGGCGATGGAAATGGCCGTGATGGTCAGCTTGCCGCTGACACCTGCGGACACACTGCGCGCGTACTCGACGCCCTTTTCCAGCTCGGCCAGCGTGCGGTAAGCCGTATCGAGAAAGGCCGAGCCCGCCGCCGTCAGCCGCACCCCGCGCTTGTTGCGCAGGAACAAGCTGAAACCGAGCTTTTCTTCAAGGCGGTTGATGGCCTGGCTAAGCGGCGGTTGCGCCATGTGCAGGCGCTCGGCGGCCTTGTGAAAGTGCAGCTCTTCGGCCACGGCAATGAATTGCCGGAGCAAACGTGTCTCGATCATCCAGCAGTCCTTAAGCACGGCAATCGCCGGTGATATCCATGAGATATCAAAGTTGCATGCTTTTAATATTAAGTCATTGAAATTTTTGTTGTTATCGTAAAAAGGAGAATTGAAGGTAGCCTGAAATGCCCGTTACAGACCCATTCCACACCAACGTTGCGGCCACCGCTGGTGCCGCACAGGGCCTGGGCTTGCCTGATGCCGCGACGCTGACCGAACGCTGGAGCTGCCTGAAGGCATGCAGCTACGTGCCCGTCAAAGTCGCCAGCACACGGGCCGACCTGGGTGAGAGCCTGGTCTGGGATGAACGCAGCGGTGTGCTGTACTTTGTCGATATCTCCGGCGGGCGCATCAACTGCCTGGCGCCTGGCGGCGAAGTGCAAACCCTGTACGAGTCCGCTGCGCGGATCGGCGCATTGGCGTTGACCAACCAGGGCAACCTGATTTTCACCGAGGATGCCAGCGTAGCCGTATTCGACACGCAGGCACGCAAGGTACGCCAGCACTCGGCATCAGTACACCCGCGAGCAACCTACCGGTTCAATGACGGCGCCTGCGACCCTCAAGGCCGCTTCGTCACAGGGTTGATGGACGAAACCCCAAGCGGCAATAGCGGCGCGCTGTTCCGCTTTGACGGGCAGTTGAGCGACCAGGTGATCCATGACGACCTGACGCTACCCACCGGCATTGCCTGGTCGCAGGATGGGCACACGGTGTACTTCGTGGATTCGGCAGCGCGCTCGATCTACCGTGCCGAGTACCTGGTGGAAGGCCGGCTCGGTGCGGTCACGCTGTTCGCCAAAACCCCGGCCGAACTCGGGCGCCCGGATGGCCTGGCACTGGATCGCGAGGGTGGGCTGTGGGTATGCCAGTACAACGGCAGTTGCCTGTTACGCTTCGACCGCAACGGCCAGCTGACAGATCAGGTGCTGATGCCGGTACCCAGCCCCACCAGTTGCTGTTTTGGCGGGGCCGGGATGAACACCTTGTACATCAGCACCGCGCGCTTCGGCATGAGTGCTGAAGACCTGCACCACTACCCGGATGCTGGCGACCTGTATGCCATACGCCCGGAATTTGGCGGTGTCGCGCCGCACTGTTTCAAGGAATGAGCAGCGGGGCCTGGCTGGCGGGCATCACCGCCAACTCGCCAAAACGCTGAGCCGAGTCGATGTAGCGCAAGGCCGATTTGGCGTCTTTCCAGCCTACATAGCTCATCAGCGACTTCAGTTCCCAGCCGTTGGCCGTGGCCCAGGTGGCGAACCCACGCCGCAGCGAGTGACCGGTATACAGGGCCGCCGGCACACTGGCGCGCTCCAGCATGCGCCGCAGCAGGCCGACCAGGCTGTTGCTGTTCAGTGCCGCGTCACCGAGGTTGCCCCAACGGTCGAGTTTGCGGAACACCGGCCCGTGGGCAATACCGGCAACTTCGAGCCATTGCAGGTAGGCAGTGACCGGGCACAGGGCCTTGAGGGCAGGGGTGCGGTGTTGCACCCCCAGGGCTTCACGGTCGCCCTTGCTACGCGGCAGGAACAAGGTAATGCCAACACCGGCTTCAGCCTGGATATGCTCGATGCGCAGGCGCGCCAGTTCATCACCGCGAAAACCACGCCAGAACCCCAGCAACAACAACGCACAGTCGCGCCGAGCCCGGCGCAGCGCGGCCAGGTCATGCTGTTCACGGGCCTGGCGGGCTTCCTCTTCAAAACACGCCACGGCCGTTTGCACGTGCTGCAACAACAGCGGGGCAGCCTGTTTGGGCGGCGTCGGGTGCAGGGTGCGGATACCCCGTAGCACCTGGCGCACCAGCGGCGCCTTGGTCGGGTCAGGGAAACCTTGGGCGACGTGCCATTGGCTGAGCGCAGCGAGGCGCTGGCGCAAGGTGCTGACGGCGTGTTGGTCGGCGTGGTCGGCCAGGTAGCGGGCAATACTCTCGGCAGTGGCCGGTAGAAACCCGCCCCAATGGGTTTCGAAGTGCTCGATGGCGGCCTGGTAACTGCGCCGGGTGTTGTCACGGGTGGCGGCGCGAAGGTAGCGCTCGATATCGGTCATGGTGCGGGTGTCGGCGGGTGATGGGCACACGATAAACCTAAATGACCGGTAATGCATGCCTGCACCGCCGCGCCTGCGGGGTCAGCGTACCGGTAATGAATCATCCATCATTTTTTGCAACGGCGCATATTCGGCCGCACTCACCGGTACCAGCCCACTGGCATCCTGCGAAGTGACAAACGCCGCAAGGGCCTGCGGCTCATCGAGCATGGCTTTGCGAATACGGTTTTTCAGCGCCGGGCACAGGCTGGCACTGAACACATACGGGTCATAGTAGATTGGCTGCGAACGCCATTGCGCCTTTAGCCGTGTCGGCCCGATGGCATGCCGGGCCAGGTAGGCATCGGTGCGCTCGCTGGCGACGAATGCAGCATCGACCCGACCCTCCAGTAACGCTTCCAGTGCCTTGTCGTGATTACCGGCATACACCAGCGCACCAAAGAACTGCGACAACGGCATGCCCACCCTGGCGGCAAATTCGACATTGGGTACCAGGCTACCCGAAGTGCTTGCCGGATCGCTCAGGGCAACGCGCCGGCCGCGCAGCGCCTCGATACTGTCAGGGCTGTCACCGCGTGTCAGCAGCAATGCCTGGTAATGGCTGCCAGCCGGGGTATAGGGGCCGGCACTCAAGGTGAAGGTGGCAAACGGCTCGACCCGGGGGTCGCGACGGTGGGCCAGCACGTACGAGGCCGGGCCAAGGCGGGCGATATCCGCGCCACCGGAAACAATCGCATCCACCACGCTTTCGTACGAGGCTGCAATCACCAGCTCTACGGGCACGCCAGCGGCCTGGCTCAGCCGTTGCAGCAAAGGTTGGTGCTCACGCGCCATGTCTTCGGGGCTTTTGATCGGTATGACAGCCAGGCGCAAGCTGTGGGGTGTGCAATCGGCCAGTGCGGCATTGGCCGACGCGTTGGCC
Source organism: Pseudomonas sp. NPDC008258 (assembly GCF_042956345.1). NCBI lineage: Bacteria > Pseudomonadati > Pseudomonadota > Gammaproteobacteria > Pseudomonadales > Pseudomonadaceae > Pseudomonas > Pseudomonas sp. NPDC008258. Next base: position 91,371 of record NZ_JBIBGE010000003.1, on the reverse strand, counting down.
AGCAGCAGCCATGCCAGTGTTTTCAATACACGCATGACTTTTCCTCGATGCCGTTGAAGGGCGGGTAAGCGCTTAGCTGTGCGGGCGACAGCGGCCGGCTGAAGTGGTAGCCCTGGGCGATATCGCAGCCGGCGAGCTTCAGGCACACCACCTGCTCGCGTGTTTCCACACCTTCGGCGACCACTTCCAGGCCAAGGCGTTTAGCCAGGATGATGGTGGACGACACGATCGGGCTGTCGTCGTGGCTGTTGGACAGCGGCGCGATCAGCGAGCGGTCGATCTTCAGCTTGCTCAGTGGCAGCGAATGCAGGTGCGCAAAGCCCGCGTAGCCACGGCCGAAGTCATCCAGGCTGATACCCAGGCCAGCGCGGCGCAGGGTATGCAGGTGCTCCACCGCCGTACCTTCGGGGTCGAGGATGGTGGTTTCGGTAATTTCCAGCTCAAGGCGCTGCGGGGCTATTGCATACCGTTGCAGTTCACCCAGCAGGCGGGTAGCGAAGTCGCCCTGGCGTAGTTGCAGGGCGGATACATTTACGGCCAGGCGGGTTTCCCGGCCTTGGCTGTCCCAGCCCGACAAGGCCTCACAGGCCAGGCGTAGTACCTCCCAGCCCAGGTCGACAATGAAGCCGCTGCGCTCGGCCAGGTCGATGAAGCGGTCCGGGTACAGCAGGCCGAACTCGGGGTGGTCCCAGCGCACCAGCGCCTCGTAGCCCAGCACCTGCTGGGTGTCCAGGCGGATCTGCGGTTGGTAATGCAGCACGAACTGGCGCTCAGCCAGCGCGCCGCCAAACGCCTGTTCAAGGGTGAACGCCTGGATATCCGCCAGGTTGAGCGAGGGGTCGAAAAAGCGGTACTGGGCGCGCCCGGCCTGTTTGGCCGAATACATCGCGGCATCGGCACTGCGTATCAGGCTGTCGATGTCCTGGCCGTCACGTGGGCAGATGCTCACACCCACGCTGGGGCTGGTGTTGACCTCCTGGCCGTCCAGTGCATAGGTGGCGGACAAACGCTGCACCAGCTCCCGCACCCAGGCGTTTATCTGTTCTTCGCTGCGCTCGCCGGCCAGCAGCACAACGAACTCGTCGCCGCCAAAGCGCGAGGCTTCGTCACCGGGCTCCAGCAAACGCTGGATACGCCCAGCCACGGCCTGCAGCAGCAAGTCGCCGATCTTGTGCCCGAGCGAGTCGTTGATTGACTTGAAGCGGTCCATGTCGATGAACAGGATGGCCATCAACCGGCGCTTGCCACGCTGGCGGGTGAGCGCCTGGCTTGCAACCTCGACAAACTGGCGCCGGTTGTGCAGCCCACTGAGGTGGTCGGTGGCGGCGGCATGGCTGCTGCGTCGGTGCTCATCTTCAAGGCGGCCGATAAGCTGCTGGTTTACCTGCTGGGCCTGCTCCAGTGCGCTGAACGCTTCCTGGCGCTTGCGCAGCAGGCGCAACGTCCACACCAGGCTGGCGAGAATCATCAGCGTCATGCTCAGGTTCAGCCAGAACTGCCGGGCATAGGCCAGCGTCGAGGGCGCGAGGATTTCATCCTGGCGCTGGCTGACCACCACGCTGAACCCGCGCTCCGGAACATGGCGGTACAGGCTCTGGTAGGCATCGCCAGCTGCGTACTGGGTCAGCATGCCGGCATCGCTGCCGGTATCCGGCAGCCCGGGGAGCAACGCATCCCCGGCCACCACCACACCGCTGGTGTCTATGCGCAGTCGCTCCAGGCCATCGTCCTGCAGCAGGCGTACCAGCCCGCTGCTGCCCAGGTCGATATGCTGGAACAGCACCGCCAGGTAGCCGATGTCCAACTGCACCACGAGGATATTGTCGATATCGCGGCCGGGCAAGTCGGTCAATGGCAGCAGAAAGGGCAGGCGCCAGTTGGGCAGGGTGGCCGGCTGGTCGGGCGCTTGCACACGGGGCAGAAACGGCTTGAAACCATAGCGGGCAACGTGCCCTTGCAGCTGGTGCAACCATTCTTGGGGCAGTACCGTGGCCTCGTCCGAATGGCTGGCCGACAGCAACCGGCCGTGCCGGTCGTACAGGCTCATGCGCTTGAACACCGGGTCTTCAGCCAGTATCCGCGCCAGGCTGAAGTTGCCCTGGCGCAATACCTTCATGTCGTCCTGGGTAACCCGGCCCACGGCCTGGGCGCGGTCGACCAGTTGGCGCAGGCTTTCACCGACGATGCTGGCCAGGTTCAGGTGCTCGGTGGCCTTGGCTGACAGCGCGTCCTGGCGGGCGGCGCTTTTCTGGGTAATGTGCAGCCCCCAGAGAAAGGCCAGGGTGGCTGCACAGAGCATCAGGATCAGCAGCCGCAGCAGGCTGGCGGATGAAAACGAACGGCGAATCACTTCTGTTGGTTCCCGACCCTGGGTGATGGTCGAAAAATACGACAATCAGATGACAGGCTGATGACTGATGTCAAATTGCCTTTAAGGATGGCCCGTATCCGCCAGGGGTGCTTGCACGCGCGCGGTTTCCTCCTCGATGTAGCTCATCAATGCGCTGACCTCGGCATCGCCCAGGCGCATGTTGGGCATGGCCAGGCGGTTGTATTGCTCGTACAGCAGCATGGCCAAGGGGTCTTTTTCTTCCAGCATGCGGTCGGGTTCCTTCAACCAGCGGGTCAGCCAGTTGGCATCACGCTGGCGGGTGACACCCAGCAGGTCAGGGCCGATGGCGGGTTGCCCCGGCTCCATGTTGCCCAGGGTGTGGCAGGATGAGCAGCGGGTGCGGAAGATCTGCTCGCCACTGCTTGGCGGGCGGACTACGGGGGCCTGGGCGTAGTCGTTGTTCATGGCGCTGGCCTGCTTCCAGTTGTGCAGGCTGTTGCCCAGTCGGTCGGCCAGGATATAGGGGCTTTCGAAGGGCGAGGCCTTCATCCAGCGGCCGGTGGCCTGGTTGCCGATGATCAGGCTCAGGTTGTGATCCTTGGAGCGGCCGTTTTCCAGACCGTCGATCCACAGCCCCAGGCTGCGGCGTAACCGTTCGATGTCGTCAGGTTCGCCGGTGAGCAGCGTCCAGCCTGGGCCGATGCCGAATTTTTCAGCGTAACGCTTAAGTGTGGCAGGCGTGTCGTTGTAGGGGTCGATGCTGATGGAGTAGAGGAAGATGTCCTTGCCGATCCGGTCGCCAAGTATTTTCTGCACCTGGCGCAGGCGCGCGGTTTCCACTGGGCAGGAGTCCGTGCAGCCGGTGAAGATGAAGTTGATGGCGACCACCTTGTCCTTGATCAGGTCGTCGAAGAAATGCACTTTCTTGCCGTCCTGGGTCAGCAGGGGGATGTTGGGGAAATAGTCGGCGCCCCAAGGGGTGGCAGTTTGTTCGACCGCCGGCTGTTTTGGCTGCAACGGCCAGAACGGGATGCTGGTGGCGAACAACGCGAGCACCAGCAGGAAACGCCATGAGCCGGGCATGATACGGTCCTCGATGTTTGGCTGATTGGGGCTGCTGCGCACCCCATCGCCGGCAAGCCAGCTCCCACCTCGACCGCGTCGGCCTCATGAATTGCTGAAGCTGGCGCAACCCTTGTGGGAGCTGGCTTGCCGGCGAAGGGCCGCAGAGCGGCCCCCGCTTTTTGCGCTTACTGGTATTTGACTGGCGCTGTCACCGTTTGCCCCAGCGTCGATTTCACGGTGACCGTCGCCGGTGTGGCCGGGCCGAAGCCGGTGGTGGTTACAGACACCCGCCAGCGGGCTCCGGTGGTAGTGGCGGTCAGCGTGGCATTGCCCAGGCTTACCGGGCCACCGGTGGTTGCCACGGTCGCGCTGATGCTGTTGCCTGTGGCCACCGTTGTCGTCCCTTGTATGTCCCAGGTGAAGCGGTTGCCGCTGCGCACCTGTACCGTGGCACTGGTGACCTGGATCTGGTCGACCGCTGCCGCCTGGCTAACCGCGATACTGACCGTGGCCGGGTTCACCGACTCGGCACCTTTGGCATCGCGCGTCGTGTAGTTGAAGCTGGCGGTGAACGGTGTGGTGACCGTGGCCGGTGGGGTGTAGGTCACGGTGGTGCCGTCGGTGCTGGCGTTACCCTGGCCAGAGTCCGGCTGGGTCAAGCCGACGACCGTCAACGGCAGGTTGCCTTCCGGGTCGGTGTCGTTGGCCAGCACGTTCAAGGTGATCGGCTTGCCAGCGGTGGTTGCCGCACTGTCGTTGGCCGCCACCGGAGGCTTGTTGGCCGCGTCGTCGTTGTCGTCCTTGGCTTTGGTGCGGAAGGTTGGCAGGCCCACCGAGGCCATGTACTGCACGCCATCCCAGCCTGGCAGCGGGGTCGGCATCACCTGGAACTGCCCAGGGTGCTCAATGTCCCAGCGCAACAGCATCGACGAGTCCTCATGCTGGGTGTTGTGGCAGTGCTCCATGTAAGTACCGGCGAACTCGCGGAAGCGGATGGCCATTTCGACTTCCTCCGACGAATCGGTATCCGGCCCGATGCGGTACACGTCCTTGCGTGCCCATTTTTCCCACTCTGGCGGCGCCTTGCCGTCACGGCTAAGGATCACGCCTTCCTCGAAGTGCACATGCACCGGGTGGCTCCAGCCGTTGCCACCGTTCACGATCTTCCACACTTCCAGGGTGCCGTCGCCGCTGAAGCCGGCATCGGTGGACTGGTTGGCCAGTTGCGGCGCCGCACTGATGCGCCGAGGGTCCATGCTGTAGCCGAAGCCGCCGTCGGTCTTGATGGTCCAGGGGGTGGTGTCGGTGCCGTCGGAGCGGCCAAAGATGAACTCGCGGTGGCGGGCATCCTTGATCTTGGCCAGGTCGGCGGCCGAATTGCGGTCAATGGGCAGCGGCAGCATTTTCAGGCCCGCGGCCTTGCCCGGTTTGGCCGGCTCGTAGGCGACCGGGTCCATGCTCACATCCTGGCCGCTGTAGGGCTGAACGATCAATTGCAGGAACTTGCCCACCAGCGGGTCGCCTTTATCCCATTGCGGGCCTTTGCTGGTCTGTTTGATCACGGCCTTGTACTTTTCCGACAGCACGTCGGCCAGCGAGATGGCACCTTCCGGGCCCTTGCCGGTGCGGTGCTCCTCAATGTTGACGAAGTACAGCTTGTCGCCCACCTTGATGCCGTTCTTGGCGAAGTTGATGATGATGTCGTAGCGCTCGGCGATGCCTTGCAGCGGCAGGATGCCATTGTTGTCCTGCAGGTCGCCGTCACCGTTGAGGTCCAGGGTGCCGTCGAATGGCACGGCGTGCTCCATGATGTTGCCGTCGTTGGCAATCATGTGGAACGGTACCCGCGCATACGACACGTTGGAGCCCGATGGCCCCTTGAACTCGCCGCTGGTCCCGGCAATTTCACGCACGACTGCAAATTTGAAGTAGCGCGATACCGAGCCGTTGAGCAGGCGGAAGCGGTAACTGCGCGCACGCACCTTGAGCTTGGGCTGGTACTGCCAGTTGACCAGCATCTGGTCGCCAAGGAAGCCATCGGTGTTGAACGGGTTGAACCACAGTTGGCCGTTGGCATCCCAGGCCTTGTCGGCCATCACCAGGTTGACGTCATAGTCGCGGTTACCCCACGGCATGCCCGAACCGCTGGGGAAGCGCAGGTTCACGCCATCCTGAAGGGCTTCGTTGCCGCGGTCCAGGGCGCTGTAGTAGTTCATCATCACGGCGTTGCCCTTGTAGACGTTCTGCGCCGTGAAATCCATCATGTGGTCGTGGAACCAGTGGGTACTCATGGTTTCACGCCAGTCACCGCGGATCTTGATGCTGCCGTTCTGGCAGGTTTTCAGGCCTGGCGAACCGTCGTTGACGAACAGGGTTTCACCCGGGGAGCAGGGGAACGCGGCCCGGGGGTCCTGGGCACGGGTGTTGATGGTGTCATAGCCTGCCAGCTGTACCGGCCAACGGTAGTCATAGTACTGCCCGGGGAAGAAGTAGGCGTTGGCAAAGCCATCGCTCTCAGCCGGGGAATGGCCGTTGTGCTCGTGGGTCGAGATGGTGTGCAGGCCAAAGCCGCCGTTGGCCGAAGGGTCGATTGGCAGGGCGTTGTAGTGGCGCATCAACACCGGCTGGCCATAGCGCACCATCAGCAACTTGACCGGGAAGGTGCCGTCGAAGGTCCACAGTGACTTGTGGTTCTGCAGGGGCATGTTCGGGTGGAAGCGGGTGTCGATGCCCTTGGTGGTGCCCAGTGTGGTTGGAATGTCGGAGGTCTGGTAGTACAGCCCGCCCGGGGCGAATTCACCGACCGCATAGTTGTGCAATTGTCTACGGTCGCGCAGGCCCTGGTTGATGCGCGCGCCGGCCTGCGCGGTCTTGAACGCGGTCTGCGGGTAAAACTCGTTCCAGCGCTGATGAGACCAGCCCTTTCCTGGTGGGCGGCCTTCAGCCGGGGAACCAACGGGTTGGCGGTTGAGGAACAGTTCGATCTGCGCCTTCCAGGGGTTGCGGTCCAGCACGTTGGAAAACTGGGTCGGGAACGGGTACAGGCCCGGTTGCTTGAGGAAGGCTTCCAGGGCGGTGCCGCTCGGGCCGCTGCGGGCCACGACGTTGGGGTCCTGAGCCGGGGCCGCACCCAAGGTGGGAACCGGGAAGGTCAGGCTGGGCGGTGGCAGGGTAGGGTCGAGTTTTTCTGTGCCGAATTCTTCGAACAGCAGCAGTTGCTGGGTGAACGGCTGCGCACCGAACAGCGGGCTGGGCTTGCCATTGGTGGGGTATCGGTCCGAGGTTTGCAGGGCCGGCGGCAGCACGTTGTCGATGCGCACCGTGTTGCGGTCACCGTACACGCCATTGGTCAGCTCCAGCGAGCCTTCATTGGCTTCTGGCAATGTATTCAGGTTGAGCAGCGCCGGCGTTGGGTCGGCAGGCTGGTCGGTATAGGCCGACGGGTCGGTGGGCGGCGGCGGGCTGTTGTCGTCGAGGGGGGAGGCCATGACCGTGATCAGCCCGAGGCTGAGCATCAGCGCAGTGACGGAGGACAGCTGGAATACGTGGCTGGTTGGGTGGATCACGGCAGGTGTTTTCATTGCCTTATGCCTCGCTCGCGGCGTTATGGCGCTAAGCCATCAATGGCGTTTTGCCCGGTAAAAGGCCTTGAGCAACGGCTGTGCCAACAAATTTTTCAGTAATGCTTTGTTAAACAAATCCTTGTGGTGTCTGATGCGCGCTAAATAACGGGGCGTCAAAAATGGGGCTGATTCCCCACATGCGGGCCCCCATTACCCACAGATTGGGTGCAGTGGGTAGTGACAGCACCCGCGCCCTGGGGTATACCTGAGCACCACCAAGGGGAGCCCGGCAACGGGCTGAGAAACCGCTGAACGCAGCAGCGCGGTGACCCTTCGAACCTGATCCGGATCATGCCGGCGAAGGGATGGGATTTGTTACCTGCCTTTTTGCCGGCCTCACTGCGAGGCCCGTTCATGCCAACTGCCAAGGTCTCGCTGTCACCCCCATCAAGGACAGCAACATGACCGAACGTTTCAGCCAGTCCCTGCGCCGCCAAAGCGAGCCGACCTGGTCGGCGGCCGTTGGCCACCGTTTTGTGACCCAATTGTGCGACGGCAGCCTGCCGGACCCGATCATGGTCGACTACCTGGTGCAGGACCACCGCTTCCTCGACAGCTTCCTGACTTTGCTGGGTGCAGCGATTGCTACGGCCGACACCTTCGAGGCGCGCCTGCGCTTTGGGCGTTTTGCCGGCATGATCAGCAGTGACGAGAACACCTATTTCCTCCGCGCCTTCGAGGCGCTGGATGTAAGCCCCCTGCAACGCAGTGAACCGGCCGATACTGCGCCAACCGCAGGTTTCAAGGCGATCATGCGCGAAGCAGCAGCCACCCGTTCCTACGCGGCGGCGCTGGCAGTACTCAATGTTGCCGAAGGCCTGTACCTGGACTGGGCGCTGAAGGCGCCCAAACCCATGCCGGACAATTTCGTCCATGCCGAGTGGATCACCTTGCACGACAACCCGGCCTTCCAGGCCTTCGTTGCCTTCCTGCAGGCCGAACTGGACCGCGTTGGCCCGCAGCAAGCCGCACTGGCCAGTGACTTCTACCAGCGTACCGTCGCCCTGGAGCTGGCCTTCTTCGACGCCGTCTACCCGGAGGGCAAATGAGCATGGATACCTTCGAGCGCCTGAAGACCGCTGCCACGCAGCAGTGGAACAGCTACGTCGACCATGACTTCGTGCGGCAGATGCGTGAGGGCACGCTGAGTGAGGACGCCTTCCGGACTTACCTGGTGCAGGATTACCTGTTCCTTGTCCAGTTCGCCCGTGCCTGGGCCCTGGCAGCCTACAAGAGCCGTCGCCCGGCTGATATCCGTGCTGCTCAAACCACGCTGGCGGCGATTCTGGACGAAACCGAGTTGCATTTGCGCCTGTGCGCACGCTGGGGGTTGACCCACGCAGATATCGAGGCCGCGCCCGAGCACCAGGCCACTGTCGCCTATACCCGCTATGTGTTGGACTGCGGTGCAGCCGGCGACCTGCTGGAGCTGCATGTTGCATTGGCGCCTTGCGTGATCGGCTATGCCGAGATCGGCCGGACACTGGCGCAGCGGATTGGCGACTTGAGCAACCACCCTTACCGCGAGTGGATTGGCGAGTATGCCGGGGAAGGCTACCAGGGCGTGGCGGCGGCTGCGCGCAAGCAGCTGGACGCGCTGGCGGCACGGAGCATGACCGAACAGCGTTTCGCCGAACTGGTGGGCATTTTCGGGCAGGCTTCCAGCCTGGAGGCGGACTTCTGGCAGATGGGGTTGGACGGGGCGTAATCTTCCACCGCGTAGAAGCGCACATGATTTACTGATTTAGCAGTGCCCTGTGGGAGCGGGCTTGCCCGCGAACACCGGCGCAGCCGGTGCCATGCACCGCGTTGGATTCTTCGCGGGCGCGCCCGCTCCCACAGGGGACGCGTCAGCTTTCAGATTTTGAGCAAGCCAGTTGCCAGAGAGTCCTCGTTCTTCCGCTCCCTGAGTACCCAATCCGGATCCGCTTTGGTGCACTTGCGCCTCAAATCGAGTCACAGGCCACACTTTCAATCCGTCAATTCAACGCTTTAATGTTCACTGTGCACATGGCGCGAAGTGCCATGCGCCTGTTCCTGAGGTGCTCTCGGGCCCCATGGAAAGCGGCCCGCATATTGCTCTTCCAGCTCCCAACTACAACCCGGAGCCCCGTGCAATGAGCTCACCCAGCGAATTCCCCCTCAGCGAAGCCCCGCAGTCTGCCCGCAAGGGCCTGCTGCCGATTGCCATGGTCCTGTTCAGCTTCACCTTCTTCACCGGCACGATGTTCGCCGGCGGCAAGCTGGGCATGGCCTTCAATTTTGTCGACATGTTGTGGGTGGCTACCATCGGCAACAGCCTGCTGGCCCTGTATGCCGCAGCCCTGGCATTCATCGCCTCGCGCAGTGGCCTGAACACGGTGTTGATGGGGCGCTTCTGTTTTGGCGAAGCCGGCAGCCGGCTTTCGGACTTTCTGCTGGGGTTTGCGGAGCTTGGCTGGTACGCCTGGGGCACGGCCACCGTGGCCATCGTGCTGGTCAAGCTGCTGGGCCTGGCGGAAGGCTTCAGTGTGCCGTTGATGGTGTTCTTTGGCCTGGGCTTCAGCATCACCGCCATCATCGGCTTCAAGGGGCTGGATGTATTGTCGCGCGTGTCGGTGCCGTTGATGTTCGTGCTGCTGGTGGCTTCGATGTACATCGCCACCCGCGATGTCGGTGGGTTTGCCGGGCTGGCGGCAGTGGTGCCGCATGAAACCCTGACCTTTTCGGCAGCAGTGACCATGGTCTTCGGCACCTTCGCCAGTGGTGCTACCCAGGCCACCAACTGGACGCGGCTGGCGCGCAGTGGCCGGGTAGCGGTAATCGCCAGCGTCGTGGCGTTCTTGCTGGGTAACGGCCTGATGGTGGTGGCAGGCGCCTGGTGTGCGATGGTTTACCAGCAGGCCGATATTGTCGAAGTGATGGTGCTGCAGGGCCTGTCGTTTGCCGCAGTGGTGATGTTGTGCCTGAACCTTTGGACCATTCAGGGGCCGACTATCTACAACGTGTCAGCCGCCGCCTGCCACTTGCTGCGCAGGGCTCCGGGCCAGGCGGGCACCGAGCCGTGAGCCTGGCGCTGGATGAAATCCTGCATTTGCCCGGCCTGCACGAAATGCGCGTGCGGGCCGGCGCGCGCAACCTGCAGCGGCGGGTGCGCTGGCCGTATGTGGCGGAAAACGAAGGCATTGCCGAATGGGTAATGGGCGGCGAACTGGTGTTCGTCACCGGCATCAACCACCCGCGTGGCGAGGCCAACCTGCTGAACCTGGTGGAGGACGGCGACGCCGTGGGCATTGCCGGCATGGTCATACTCACGGGCGGCAGTTTCATCCAGGCCATCCCGCCTGCGGTGATTGCCCGCGCCGAGCAACTCGGCCTGCCGCTGATCGAGCAACCCTATGCACTGAAAATGGTGGTGGTTACCCACCTGATCGGCACGGCGCTGGTGCAGATGAGCCAGGTGCGACGCTCGCGCAACGATATCCTCGGCCAGTTGCTTACCGGCGACTACCCGAGCCTGGCGATTGCCCGGCAGCGGGCGGCGCATTTGCAATTGACGCTGGATGAGCCGCGGCGCCTGCTGGCCTTGCGCCTGTCGGGTGTGGATGGCCTGTTCGAGCGCCACGGGCTGGCGCTGGGCGAGCGGAGCTGGCAGGTTACCCGCCAGGCCTTGGAGGACCACCTCGAAGCCTGGTGCCGTCAGCGGCCGGGTAGCGTAACGGCGCAACTGCCGGGCGACCTGTTCGTGGTGCTGCTGGCCGAAGCACGCGACCTGCCCGAGGCATTGCCCACCCTGTATCGGCAGTTGCAGGCCGTGACGGGTGAGCTGAGCCTGTTCATGGGCCTGTCGTGCCTGGCGGATGATTGCGCGCATTACCGGCAGGCGCTCAACGAGGCACGCCAGGCGTTGGAGGTGGCGCAGCACCTGCGCCCGGCCAACGGATACTGCAACTACAGCGAGCTGGGCGTGCTGCGCCTTTTGCAAGGTATTGTCGACCGCTCGCTGATCGATGACTTTGTCAGCCGTACCCTGGGCCCGCTGATCGCCCCGGGGCGCAAGCAGGCAAATGCCCTGGTGCACACGCTCGACGCGCTGCTCATGGAAAATGGCAATGGGCTTAAAGCTGCGCAGCGCCTGGGGCTGCACCGCAACACCATCAATCAGCGCATCCAGCGCATCGAACAACTGAGCGGTCAGTCCCTGGATGACCCGCTTTTTCGCATGAATGCTTCGGTCGCCATGCTGGTATGGCGCATGAGCGAAGCCCACGGCAAGGAGTAGCAACATGAACATCATCAACGCACGCCTGCGCGGCAAGCCCGGGCTGTTCCGCATCGAACTGAACGGCGAGCGCATCGCCGCCGTGGTACCCCAGGCCGAGGTGCTGGTAGCTGGCACTGGCGATGAGCTGGACGCTGGGCAAAACCTGGTGGTAGCGCCTTTTGTCGAACCGCATATCCACCTTGACGCCACGCTGACGGCTGGCGAGCCAAAGTGGAACATGAGCGGCACGCTGTTCGAAGGCATCGAGCGCTGGGCGGAACGCAAGGAAATCACCACCCACGAAGACATCAAGACGCGCGCGAAAAAGACCATTGGCATGCTGGTGGACCACGGTATCCAGCACGTGCGCACGCATGTCGATGTAACCGACCCGAACCTCACCGCTTTAAAGGCGATGGTCGAGGTGCGCGACGAAGTGCGTGCACTGGTCGACTTGCAGATTGTCGCCTTCCCCCAGGAGGGGATCGAGTCTTATGCCAACGGGCGGGCACTGATGACTGAAGCGGTGGCGATTGGCGCCGATGTGGTCGGCGGCATTCCACACTTCGAGAACACCCGCGATCAGGGTGTGTCTTCGGTGAAATTCCTGATGGACCTGGCCGAGCGTACCGGCTGCTTGGTGGACGTGCACTGCGACGAGACCGACGACCCGCAGTCGCGCTTTCTCGAGGTGCTGGCCGAAGAAGCGCGAGTGCGCGGCATGGGCGCCCGGGTAACGGCCAGCCATACCACGGCCATGGGCTCTTACGACAATGCGTACTGCTACAAGCTGTTCCGCCTGCTCAAGCTGTCGGGCATCAACTTCATCTCGTGCCCGACCGAGAGCATTCACTTGCAAGGGCGCTTCGACAGCTATCCCAAGCGCCGCGGGCTGACCCGCGTGGCCGAAATTGATCGCGCAGGGATGAATGTCTGCTTTGGCCAGGACTCCATCGTCGACCCATGGTACCCGCTGGGCAATGGCAACATCCTGCGCATACTCGAAGCGGGCCTGCACATCTGCCACATGCTCGGTTATGAAGACCTGCAGCGTTGCCTGGACCTGATCACCGACAACAGCGCCCGTACCCTGAACCTTGGCGAGCGCTATGGCATCGAGGTGGGGCGGCCGGCAAACCTGTTGCTGCTGTCGGCGCCGGACGATTACGAGATGGTGCGTAGCCAGGGGCATGCACTGGTGTCGGTGCGCAATGGCAATGTACTGATGCAGCGTACGCCAGCGCAGGTGCAGCGCATGTGCTGACGCAAGCTTGCTAGGCCCTGAGTTCCTTCAGGTACTTGTACACAGTGGCGCGGCCCATGTTGAGCACATTGGCAACGTAGTCGGCGCCACTTCGCCCATCGAAAGCGCCCTCTGCATGCAAAGCCTGCACAAGTGTGCGCTTGTCCTTCATCCGCAGCGTCTGCAATGACAGGTTGTGCGCCTGCAGCCAGCCATGCAGGAAGGTATTGATACGTTCCTGCCAGTCGTTACGGAACAGTGCATCCGGCTGTGGCACCAGGCGGCTCATCTGGAAGAACGCATCCAGCGCCACACGAGCCTGCTCAAGCACCGACACATTCAGGTTGATGCACATCAGGTGCTCTGCTTCTCCATCCTGATTACGCAGCACGCTACTGATCGAGCGGATTTTCTGGCCGTTCCAGTTCAGCTTCTCGTAAGGGCCGAGATTGGCGCCATTCAGCAGCCCCCCCAATTCCTCATCGATAGCCGAATCATCGCCCAGCTTGCGCTGGGAAAAGTTGTTGGCGATGTGCACGACTGTCTGGCTGCTCAGCTCGTGAACGATGACTTCAGCGTGCGGATAAAGCAGCAGCGCGATGCTGTCGGCGATTGCCTTGTAGTTTTCCAGGGTCATTTTCAGTCGGTGATCGAATGCCGGACGTACATGGTGGCGGCAAAGCGCAGCTTAAACAAGGCGGGGCGCAAGCAGCTTCAGTACGCCTGCCCAGCGCCTGTTTCGGCTAAAAATGGCTCTAACATGCGATAAGCCGTGATTATTCCATGTGAGGAAGTATTTGCAGGTGCGTTTTGATGTCGCCATAATTGGTACGTAATTACATGGTACATAACACAGTACAAAATCGTAGGAGCAAGCATGGCCCGGGGCGGTATAAACAAGGTTGTAGTGCAGCAGGCGCGTCAGGCGCTGATTGCCCGTGGCGAGAACCCCAGCATCGATGCCATACGTATCGAGCTGGGCAATACCGGCTCCAAGACCACGATTCACCGCTACCTGAAAGAGCTGAACGGCCAGCAGCCAGTGGCTTCTGAAGGTGGCGCCGCGCTGAGCGATGTGTTGAGCCGCCTGGTCGGGCAATTGGCAACCCAGTTGCAGGATGAGGCTGACCTGCATATCGAGCAGGCCGAAAGCACCTTCACTCAACAGCGGGAAACGCTTGAGGCGCAGCTGGAAATCGCACAACAGGCACTGGCTGCTGCGCATCAGCAACACAAGATCGATGCAGCGGCATTGGCCGCCGAGACAGAAAAGCTGTTGTCCACGCAAAGCACACTGCAGGCCGAACAGCTTCGCAGTGCCAGCCTCAACCAGTCGCTGGGTGAATTGCAGGTGCGCCTGGCGGACAAGGACGAGCAGGTCAAGTCGCTGGAAGACAAGCATCGCCATTCTCGCGATGCGCTGGAGCACTACCGCACGGCCAGCCGTGAACAGCGCGAGCAGGAACAGCGCCGCCACGAAGCGCAGTTGCAGCAGATGCAGGTGGAGGTGCGCCAACTGCAGCAGGGCATGATCGTCAAACAGGACGAACTGACCCGCCTGCACCGTGATAACGAGCGCTTGCTGGGTGAGCATCGCCAGGCCGCCAGCGAATGCCGGGCACAGGACGAGTTGCTGGAACAACGCGATGCGCAGATCCAAGGCCTGCGTACGATCCTGGCCCAGGCCCAGGGCGCCAGCGAAGAAATGCGCCGGCAGCTGGATGTGCAAGCGCAAAGCCTGGAGCAACGGCGCGACCTGTGCGCCGAGCAAGCTCGCCAGCTGCAACGGCTTGAGGAGCACCTGAAAAACCGTGATGACGCGTTGGCACAATGCAGGGCGCAATTGCCCGTAGTTGCAGGTGGCGCTGAACTATAGTGAAAGGCGGTGAATGCGGCATGACCAGGGATTTCAATGTGTGCAGCCAGGAAACAGGATGATGACGGGCTCATCGCGGTAACTGGCGAGGGCCGCGCCGTGGCGCTGTTCCGCCTGGTGCTGGCATTCATGCTGGTAGTGATGCTGGCGTTCGGACTGGTCGAGGGCTGGCGCATCTGGCGCGACTATCGGCATGCCTTCAGCAATGCCGAAAACATGGTCACCAACCTGGCCCGGGCCACGGCGCAGCATGCCGAAGACGCTATCCGCCAGGTCGACGCCATTACCGCTGCCTTGGCCGAGCGCCTTGAAGGCGATGGCTTTGAGCACATCGATCGACCACGCCTGCACGCTTTGCTGGCCCAGCAGAAAAGCATCATGCCGCAATTGCACGGGCTGTTCGTGTATGGCCCGGATGGCCGCTGGATCGTTACAGACCGGGCGGCCATCCCGCCCAATGCCAACAACGCCGACCGCGACTACTTCGTTTACCACCGCACCCATGCCGACCGTAACGTCCATATCGGCTCGGTGGTGCGCAGCCGCTCCACCGGCGACCTGATCATCCCCATTTCCAGGCGCCTGGAGTATGCCGACGGCCGCTTTGCCGGCGTGCTGCTGGGCACCATCAAGGTGGAGTGGTTCGTGCGTTACTACGGCGACTTCAAGATTGACGAGCGTGGCGCACTGGTGCTGGCAAAACGCGACGGTACCATTCTGGTACGCCGGCCTTTCGTAGAGCAGGTGGTAGGCCGTAGCCTGGCCAACAGCGAGATCTTCCGCAATCACTTGCCGTACGCCTCGGAAGGGGTTGCCGAGGCCGTTGCCGTGGTCGATGGCACCACCCGGCTTTATGGCTACCGGGCACTTTCCAGCTACCCGCTGGTGGTGGAGGCAGGTTTGTCGCGGGAATCAATCGTTGCGCCTTGGCGGCACGACGCAATCAAGTCTGTGGCCGTGCTGCTGTTGTTGCTGGTGGGCCTGGCGGCGTTTGGCGGTGTGGTACTACGCCAGTTGCGCGAACGCATCATCATCGAACGGGCACTGCACCAGGCGCACCAGACACTGAAAGCGCTGGCCCTGACCGACAGCCTGACCGGGCTGGGCAACCGCCGGCGGCTGGATGCGGTGTTCGAACCAGAATTGCGACGCGCACGCAGGCAGGGTTACCCACTGGCGCTGGTAATGCTCGACCTTGATCACTTCAAGGCCTACAACGACCGATATGGCCACCCAGCCGGTGACCAATGCCTGCGGCGCTTTGCCGAACTGCTGCAACAGGCGCTGAAGCGCCCGGCAGACCTGGCCGTGCGCTATGGCGGTGAGGAATTTACGCTGTTGCTGCCCGATACCGATGCCCGCGGGGCAGAGGTGTTGGTGCAGGACCTGCAGGAGCTGTTACGGCGGTTGATGCTTGAGCATGCGGGTAGCCCGCTGGGTCGCGTTTCTTTCAGCGCAGGGATCGCAGTGGGCGACCTGGCGCGGCAGGGCTGCACTGCCGAAGGCCTTATGGCGGCGGCGGATGCGGCGTTGTACCAGGCCAAGCGACAGGGGCGGGACGGGTACTGTGTGGCAGGCGAAGTGGTGGCGGATGTCGAGCCGTAAGCGGCTTTAAAGCCCCAGGCTGCTATTGGCCCAGGCAAAATCCTGAGGTCAAGGGCAAAAGCATGACAATAGCTTCATCGGGCCCATGTATACAGCCGGTCACGCCTGCATGGAAAAAACAGCAGGCAATCGGTACCCTTGCGGCTTCCTTCGCCATCACCCGGACCGTTCCATGCTGTTCAATCTCGCCGTGCTGCTCGGCACCCTGGTGGCCATGGAGGGCGTTGGTACGCTGGCTCACAAGTACATCATGCATGGCTGGGGCTGGTGGCTGCACCGCTCGCACCATGAGCCACAGCTGGGCATGCTCGAAACCAACGACCTGTACCTGGTGGCCCTGGGGCTGATCGCCACAGCGCTGGTGGCCTTGGGCAAGAGTGGTTACGCACCCTTGCAGTGGGTGGGTGCTGGTGTGGCGGGGTACGGCCTGTTGTATGTCGTGGCCCATGACGGGTTCTTCCACAGGCATTGGCCGCACAAGCCAAAGCCGGTCAACCGCTACCTCAAGCGCTTGCACCGTGCGCACCAGTTGCACCATGCGGTGAAGGGGCGCACGGGGAGTGTGTCGTTCGGTTTTTTCTATGCGCCGCCGTTGAAGGTGTTGAAACAGCGGCTGCGAAGTAACCGCAAACCTTCGTGACAGCCTGATCGGGCCCCTTCGCGGGTGAACCCGCTCCTGTGGCAAGAGTCGTACCTATCTGATTTAGCAGAGAATCCTGTGGGAGCGGGCAAGCCCGCGAACACCGGCGCAGCCGGTGCCATGCTCGGCGTTGGATTTTTCGCGGGCACGCCCGCTCCCACAGGGTACGCGGTGCGCCCGGCATCAGTTCTCTGCGCCACGGGCTGGGCAATCTCGCAGGTACTGCACTGGCATGACAGGCTGCGGTAACCCCAGGCGCGGGTTTACCCGCGAAGAAGCCATCAGCCCTGATTCACAGTTCCGCCTTCAGGCTGAGCCGCCACATGCCCCCGGCTAACCCACCAGCCGAACCCCGCCGCCGTGAAGAACATGATCAGGCTGTACAGGGCCGCTGGTACCGCCATGGTCGCGTTGTTCAGCAGTGAAGGGCTCAGCGCCAGGGCAATCGCCAAAGTGCCGTTGTGAATGCCGATTTCCATGCCAATGGCAATCGCCTGGCGTTTAGGGATGTTCAACATGCGGGGCACCCAGTAGCCCACGGCCAGGCTCAGCACGTTGAACAACAGCGCCGCCAGCCCAACCAGCGGTGCGTACTCGACCACGGTCTGCCAGTCCTTGGCCAGGGCCAGGACGATGGTGAAGGCCAGGAACAGCGCAGCCACCAGCTTCATCGGCTTTTCCATGCGCGCTGCAAATGCCGGGGCAAAATGCCGAATCAGCATGCCCAATGCCACCGGCAGCAGGACAATGGCAAACACCTGCAGGACTTTGGCGAACTGCAACGGAATGGCCTGGTCCGAGGCCATGAACCAGCTCAGCGACAGGTTTACCAGCAGCGGCATGGTCAGGATCGCGATCAGCGAGTTGACGGCCGTCAAGGTGATATTCAACGCCACATCACCGTGGGCCAGGTGGCTGAACAGGTTGGCCGTGGTGCCGCCCGGCGAGGCGGCCAGCAACATCAGCCCTACCGCCAGGGCAGACTCCAGGCCAAAGCCGTTGGCGATCAGGAAGCACACCAGCGGCAGCAGCAGGATCTGGCAGGCCAGGCCCACCACCACCGGCTTGGGGTATTTCACCACGCGAGCAAAGTCGGCCAGGGTCAGTGACAACCCGAGGCCAAGCATGATGATACCCAGGGCAAGCGGCAGAAAGGCTGTGAGCAAGGGCGAGGCAGTCATGAGCGGTCTCTCGGGCGAAGGATCCCGAAGAGTGTAGGCGGGCGCTGATTGATAGCTAATCGCAAAGGGCCAGCTGTTGGTAACTGTTTGTTACCGCGCGCAGCGGTTACCGAGGCTGCATGCCGCATTGCAGTAGGGCTGCAGGCGCAGTAGCATTTCGGTTTTTACCGAGGATTAGCCTGTCATGCCGTTCCAGCAAGGTCTGCTTGCCACCCCGGTGCCGGCCCACGCCCGCCACCTGTTCTTCACCCTGCAGTCGCCCGAGGCTTTGCCTGGCGCACTGGATGCCTTGCTGCCACAGGTCGATGGCGAACAGCTGATCCTGGGTATCGGTGCCCCGCTGGCCAAGGCCCTGGGCCGTGCAGTGCCAGGCCTGCGCGCCTTCCCGCTGCTGGATGCCGCCGTGGAAAACCCAAGCACCCAGCACGCCCTGTGGCTGTGGCTGCGCGGTAACGAGCGTGGTGACCTGCTGCTGCGCGCCCAGGCCCTGGAAAAGGCGCTGGCACCGGCGCTGGGCCTGGCAGACAGCGTTGATGGCTTCCTGCACCGGGGTGGCCACGACCTGACAGGCTATGAAGATGGCACCGAAAACCCGGTGGACGAGGATGCTGTGCAAGCGGCCATTGCTGCCGACGGTTCCAGCTTTGCTGCATTCCAGCTGTGGAAGCACGACCTGGAGTACTTCAAGTCGCTGCCCCAGGCCGACCAAGACAACATCATTGGCCGCCGCCTCAGCGACAATGAAGAACTGGATGACGCTCCCGAGTCCGCGCACGTCAAGCGTACTGCGCAGGAAAGCTTCGACCCCGAAGCGTTCATGGTCCGTCGTTCGGTGGCCTGGGCCGACCAGCGCGGCGCCGGCCTGGCCTTCGTCGCCCTGGGGCACAGCTTCGATGCGTTCGAAGTGCAGCTGCGGCGCATGAGCGGGCTTGAGGATGGCATCATCGACGGCCTGTACCGTTTCAGCCGGCCGCTGACCGGCGGCTATTACTGGTGCCCGCCAATGGGCGAGGCGGGTGTCGACCTGAGCCAACTGTTGCACGCCTGATAACTAAACATCCAGATACAGAATCACCCGGCAGCGCGGGGCAGAGCGGCTAGCCTTGAAAGTTTCCGATTCATGACGGGAGCTTTTCCATGTACGCACGTCGTGATGTCCTACGCGCGGGCGCCACGTTGGGCTTGTTGGCCGCAAGCCCTTGGCTGCACGCCGCCGCCCCGGCAGGTTTGCTGACCCGTAAGGTACCGTCCACAGGGGAAGCGCTGCCGGTGATCGGTGCCGGTACTTCCGGCAGCTTTGAAGTAGACGCAGGCTCAGCCCAGTATCAGCAGCTTAAAAGCGTGCTAAAGGCGTTTTTCGACGGCGGTGGACGGGTGATCGACACCTCGCCCAACTATGGGGGTGCCGATAGCATTCTGGGCCAACTGCTGGAAGAGGGCGGCTGGCACCGGCAGTGCTTCATTGCCACCAAGATCGCCGCCGACAGCCGGGCCGACGCGCAAGTGCAATGGGCCGGCAGCCTGAAGAGCCTGCGTACCGACAAGGTCGACCTGCTGCAAATCCACAACTTGCGCGACTGGCAGACCCAACTGCCTTACGCCCGCGAGCTGAAGCAGCAGGGCAAGACCCGTTATGTGGGCATCACTCACTACCTCAACAGCGGCCAGGACGAAGTTGCCCGAATCGTGCGCAGCCAGCCGCTGGACTTCATCCAGATCAACTACTCGGTGAACGCGCCTGATGCCGCGCGTGAACTGCTGCCACTATGCCAGGACAAAGGCGTGGCGGTGCTGATCAACAGGGCCTTCGACGATGGCCGCCTGTTCGCCCGGGTCAAGGATCAGGCGTTGCCTGGCTGGGCGGCAGAGGCGGGGATCGGCAGCTGGGCGCAGCTGTTTCTCAAGTTCGCCATCAGCCACCCGGCGGTGACCACGGTCATTCCTGCGACCGGGCGGCCCGACCGCCAGCTCGACCAGCTAAAGGCTGGCCATGACCCCTTGCTCACCCAGGCGCAGCAACAGGCGCTGATCAAGCAGTTTGCCTGACATCATGCAGGCGTGGCGGCGGCGCCTGGACCAGGGGCTGAACATCCAGCCCGGCGAAGGCCCTGCGGTAGTCGCCGGCCTGCTGCTGTTCTACCTGCTGTTCACCGGCTACTTCATGCTGCGCCCGGTACGGGAAACCATGGGCATTGCCGGTGGCGTGGACAACCTGCAATGGCTGTTCACCGGCACCTTCATCGCCACCCTGGCATGCCTGCCGCTGTTCGGCTGGCTGGCGTCCAGGGT
Organism: Pseudomonas sp. NPDC008258; assembly: GCF_042956345.1. Classification (NCBI taxonomy): domain Bacteria; kingdom Pseudomonadati; phylum Pseudomonadota; class Gammaproteobacteria; order Pseudomonadales; family Pseudomonadaceae; genus Pseudomonas; species Pseudomonas sp. NPDC008258. The sequence goes on along the minus strand of NZ_JBIBGE010000003.1, from coordinate 71,274 downwards.
GCAGCGCAGGCACATCCTGCCCTGGACCTACGGGTTCTTCGCCAGCAACCTGTTGCTTTTCGCCGTGCTGTTTACCAGCAACGCTGACAATTTGTGGACCGCCCGGGCCTTCTACATCTGGCTGTCGGTATTCAACCTGCTGACCATTTCCCTGGCCTGGAGCGTGCTCGCCGACCTGTTTTCTACCGGGCAGGGCAAGCGCCTGTTCGGCTTGCTGGCAGCCGGGGCCAGCCTGGGCGGGCTGACTGGCCCCATACTCGGTACTTTGCTGGTAGCCCCACTGGGCCATGCCGGGTTGCTGGTGCTGGCGGCGGCCTTTTTGCTTGGCAGTATCGGCGCGACCCTGTTCCTGCAACGCTGGCGAGTGAAGCAACCCATGCAGGCGCATTCTGAGCGCCCGGATTCGCGGCCTTTGGGCGGCAACCCGTTTGCCGGCGCCACTGCCGTGCTGCGCTCCCCGTACCTGCTGGGCATTGCCCTGTTCGTGGTGCTGCTGGCCAGCGTTAGCACCTTTCTGTATTTCGAGCAGGCGCGCATTGTCAGCGAGACCTTCACCGACCGTACGCGACAAACCCAGGTATTCGGCCTGATCGATACCGTGGTGCAAGCCCTGGCCATTCTCACCCAGGTGTTCCTGACCGGGCGCCTGGCCCGCCGGCTGGGCGTGGGGGTGTTACTGGTAGCGGTGCCCTTGGTAATGGCCGCAGGCTTCCTGTGGCTGGCACTGGCGCCCGTGTTCGCCGTATTCGTGGTGGTGATGGTGGTACGCCGGGCGGGTGAGTATGCGCTGGTGCGGCCCGGGCGGGAAATGCTGTTCACCGTGCTACCGGCAGAGGACAAGTACAAGGCCAAGAACTTCATCGACACGGTGGTCTACCGGGGTGGCGATGCCTTAAGCGGCTGGATCAAACGGGCCCTGGACGTGATGGGCGAGCACCCGCAGTTGGCCATGCTCATTGGCGCGCTGATTGCGTTGGGCTGGGCAGCGACGGGGGGCTGGCTGGGCCGCCGCCAGGCTCGCCTGGATAGCCCATCGCACGACTGACAGGCGCACCAAATATGGCGTTGTCACTTATTTAACGCCACCGGTCCGAACCCATGGCGATAAAACGAATCCCTCCATATGGCTGAACTCCGAACTTGTGTACGGCAGCTGCCGTGCACTCCGAAGTCATATGAGGTTTGAAGACCATGGCCAACAAAGAAAACAGCCGCACCGGTAACCAACAAGGCAGCCAAGGCGGCAACAAGAACCCAGGCAACTTCGCCAATGACCGTGAAAAGGCCTCCGAAGCCGGCCGCAAGGGCGGCCAGTCCTCTGGCAGCAACATGCCGCATGATCGCGAGTCCGGCCGCAAGGGTGGCCGCTCGTAATTGACCTGCATGCAGTGCCGGGGCGACCTGGCACTGCAATGGGCAAGGGGTTGCATTTACCCGGGGTTGGCCGACAATGGCCGCGCCCCTTGCAGCCACTCGGAAATCCTTGCTCCATGATGCTGACCCAGCAATTCCCCGACACTTCCCTGGATGACACGCTGTTCGTCTTCGCCCTCGAAGCCGAGGCGGGCGATGTATTCACCGAGGTGAACACGGTGTTCACCGGTATCGGCAAGGTCAATGCCGCCATTGCCCTGACCAAGGCGATTGCGGCGCGCAAGCCAAAGTTGATCGTCAACCTTGGATCGGCTGGCAGTCAGCGCCACGGCAAAGGCGAAGTAGTGTGTTGCAACCGCTTCGTGCAACGCGACATGGATGTGACTCCACTGGGCTTCGACCGCTACCAGACCCCTTTGTCGGATACCCCGGTAGTGCTGGAACACGGGTCGGTCATTCAGGGCCTGCCGTTGGAAACCTGTGGCAGCGGTGACAGCTTCGAGGTCAACCACGGTGACGCGCCTTATGACGTGGTCGACATGGAAGCCTACGTGCTGGCGCTGATCGCACGCAGTGAAGGCATTCCATTCGTGTGCCTGAAATACATTTCCGATGATGCGGGCAGCGATGCCGCAGCAGATTGGGCGGTGCAGGTACTCCTGGCTGCAGAAGCGTTCAAGCGGGTGCTTTTCAGCCAGGTGTGAGTGCGGGCCAATAACGCCTTCAAGTGCGGGAACGATTTCGCGCATTGCCCAACCCGGGTTGAACTTTGCGGCTGTTGACGTTTCCACCGCATAACCCTGGAGGCAAGCATGGCCAGACATATCATTCACTTTACCGGGCCGATCAACTCGTCGACCTGCGGCAACCTGATCAACACCTGTTCGCGGGCGTTGCAGCAGGGGGCCGAGATCCTGCAACTGAACATCGCCACCATGGGGGGCGAGTGCAGCTACGGGTTTACCCTGTACAACTTCCTGCGGGCACTGCCGGTGGAGGTGCATACCCATAACCTGGGCACGGTCGAGTCGATGGGCAATATCCTGTTCCTGGCCGGGCAACGGCGCACGGCATGCAGTTACAGCAAGTTCCTGTTCCACCCGTTCCACTGGACCTTGCACGGTTCGGTGGACCATTCGCGGATGGCGGAGTATGCGATGAGCCTGGATTACGATTTGCGCCTGTATGCACAGATCGTGGCCGAACGCACCCAGGGCGCCACCGAGGTGCTGGATGTGCCGCGTTACCTGATGGCGTATCCACGGATACTGGGGCCACGGGAGGCGCTGGAGAACGGGATGATCCATGCCATTGATGAAATGCCGATCGAGGCGCAGGCGGTTCAGTGGAGTGTGCATGCTTAGCAGGTACCCGTACCGGCCATTTTCCAGGTAAACCTGCTTCCACCGGGGTGGCGGATACCATTGATTCCGGTTATTCGACAAAATTTTGAATCTTCTCGCCGTGCCCGGATCAATCAGGGTGTCATCCATGGAGAAGAGGAGGCCCCTGCGATGCCTAGCCCACAGCTGTACATCATCGACTACCAACTGCATGGCCAGCCGCGCAGTTTCATCATTCGTCTGGAGCGCCTGGACAACGCCGAGGCCTGGCATTGGGCAAGTTGCGATGCGGGCATTGGTATCATTCCCAAGTTCGGGCGCGAGAAAATCAGGAAGATCAGCCGGCCGATGGCCGAGCGCTACGGCATCACCGCTGTAACCTGGAGGGTTTCGGGCAGCAGGCCGAACCCGTCGGCGCAGGACCCGGCAGCAGCGGTCTGACCGGGAGAGCGCGCACCGGCGTCAGCTGCCGGTGTACTTCACGGCGGCCGCGGTACGCGAGCTGACGCCGAGCGCCTTGAGCAGTGAAGACACGTGAATACGCACGGTAAACGGCGAGATGTCGAGGGCCCTGGCTATTTCCTTGTTGGTCTTGCCTTGGGCGATCAGCCGCAAGACGTCGTGCTGGCGCTGCGTGAGCTGTTCCACTGCACACTCACCTCCAGGCCCACCACCACGATTCGGCAAGAAACCCGAGGGCGCATACCTGACCAGCACTTCGCCATTGCGAATGGCCAGGATGGCTGCGCCCATTTCCTCTGCCGCAATGCTTTTACCGACAAACCCGTCAACTCCGGCTTGCATGACCTGCTCGACGATGGCGGGGTCATCGACCATCGACACAATGATCAGCGTGGTGCGCGGCAGCTGTTGACGTAAGCGAGCCAGGCACGGGATATCTACCAGCCCGGGGAAGCGAAGGTCCAGGATCAGGGTATCGGCGGCCTCGCCGGTGCTGGCCAGCAGCAACACTTCATCAAGGCAACCGGCTTCTTCCACACGGGCGCCCGGCACCACGCGCTGCACGGTGCGCGACAGGGCTTCCCTGAACAGCGGATGGTCATCCGCCACGATGATGCGACACGTCACGCCTGGCAACTCCCTGTAGCCGTAGGTGGACCGGAGCATGCTAATTTAGCAGCCACGCAGGGAGGGCGCTGCCCATGGAGGGCAGTAATGCGACCCTGTGCACAAGGACACTGGCCATGGACCTGGACAAGAACAACGAACTCGATCAAGCCAACCTGCGCGTCATCGTTGCCTGCTGCGCGCTTGCCTACATCACCATGCTGGGCTTTCTCCCGGGCCGCTCGCATGCGCCTCACCTGCCGATCATCTACTACATCGCGATTTTCATAGTGGTGTCCATCGGCTTGCGCCAGGCCATCGCCCATTGGCCCGGGCATTACCCCTGGCGACGCGTGCTGGGCATGGTGCATGACTACACCGGCACCTGCTTCGGCCTGGTGGTCGGTGGCGATGCGGCCCTGCCGATCTATGCGGTGATGGTGTGGGTGAACCTGGGTAATGGCATGCGCTTTGGCTCGCGCTACCTGGCAATTGCCACGGTGCTGGCCTTGGCGGCGTTGCTGGTGGTGTACCAGATCACGCCTTACTGGCAAGCCAACCCGTTCATGGTGCTGATGCTGCTCACCACCAGCACGGTGATCCCGATCTATGCGCACCTGTTGCTGGAGCGCACGCGCAAGGCCTCGGAGCTGGCCGCTGCTGCCAACCGCGAAAAATCGCGCTTCCTGGCCCAGGCCAGCCATGATCTGCGCCAGCCGATCCATTCCATCGGCCTGTTTACGGCCTGCCTGCGCGATGCGCCACTGGGCGAGCAGGAGCGTCGGTTGGTGGACAGCATCGACCGCTCGCTGCTCAACGTGTCGCAGCTGTTTCGCTCGATTCTCGACCTGTACACACTGGACAACGGGCGGGCACAACCCAGGTACGAGGTGTTTGCCCTGGATGCGTTCCTGGCTGACCTGCTGCAACAGAACAGCGAGGCCGCCCGCTGGGCGGGCGTGACCATTCGCTTGCGGCCTTGCCGCCACTGGACCCGTGCCGACCGCGGCATGTTGGCCACCATGGTGCAGAACGTATTGTCGAACAGCTTCAAATATGCAGCTCATCGGCCCCTGCTGCTGGGGGTGCGGCGCTGTGCCGAGGGTTTGGCCATCGTTATCTACGACCAGGGCCGAGGCATTGATGAAGCCCACCAGCGGCTGGTATTCGAAGAGTTCTACCGGGTGCGCCAGGTGCGTGACACTGATGTTGAAGGCGTAGGGTTGGGCCTGTCGATCGTGCGCCGGCTTGGGCGCCTGATGGGCCTGGAGGTAAAGTTGCGCTCGCGGCCAGGGCACGGCACGGCGGTAAGCTTGCAGGGCCTGCCACGGCTGTGCGCGCAACCGGCGCAGGTGCCGGTTGATCGTGCGCATGCAGCCCCGGGCCTGCTCGGCGGTTTGCGTGTGTGCCTGGTGGAAGACGACCACAACGTGCTGAGGGCGACCACGGCACTGCTGCAGCGCTGGGGCTGCGAGGTGGATGCGCACAGCTCGCCCGTGGGGCTGAGCAGTGATTGTGAGGTGATCGTCGCCGATTACGACCTGGGGCGGGAGGCAACCGGGGTCGACTGCATCGACCAACTGAGGGCGCAGCGTGGGTGGGACGTGCCCGCGCTGATCATGACGGGGCATGACACGGAGAAAATCCAGGCAGTGGTGCATGAGCGCAATATCGCTGTGCTTTCCAAACCGGTGCGCCCAGCTGAACTGCGTGCGGCCTTGCGCGCATTGCGCGAGGAAACGGCGGCGCCGGCCAACTAGGCCGGCACGGGGCGCGGGGTGGGTTTATTGCAGGATGAGGGCCTGGCCTTCCTTCATGCAGGTCGGCGTCGGCTCGTACAGGCCCATGCCGGCTACGGCGACGATGCCACCGCTGGGCATCTGGCACTCGTACTGGCCTTTGGCGGTGGTGGCGGTGTAGTAGGTGAGGGTGCTGTCATTACGTACATCGGCGACTTTCGACACCTTGGTGTTGAGAATGAACTCGGTACGCTGCTTGAGGGTGTCTTCGGAGGGCTTGATGGTCTGGCAGCCGGCGATGCCGAGCAGCAGGGCGGTACTGAGGGCTAGCTTGAAGGGGTGCATGGTGGGGGCTTCCTTGGCGTTGTTATCACTGGACTATAACGCCGAGGGGGGTGAGGGGCGATTAGGGCAGATGTACGAGGTGGCCTTTGGCCTTTATGTGGCCTGTGCGGGCCTCTTCGCGGGCTTGCCCGCTCACACAGGGATGTGCGGTCCCTGGGGGAGCGGGCTCAAACCATTACAGTGGCTGCTTCAACACCAGGGTCAGGATGTCATAACTGGCCACCAGTTCGCCCAGCTGGTTGGTCACCTCCACATCCCAGGCCACCACACCCTGCGGCTGGCCCAGCGGGCTGGTCTTGCCCTGGTCGATCTTGCGTTTGCAGGTCAACCGCGCCTGGATGGTGTCGCCAATGCCCACCGGGTTGATGAAACGCAGGGTATCCAGGCCATAGTTGGCCAGCACTGGCCCCGCGCCGGGCGATACAAACAACCCGGCTGCCGCCGACAGCACGAAGTAGCCGTGGGCAATGCGCTTGCCGAACTGCGATTCCTTGGCAGCGATTTCGTCAAAGTGCATGTAGAAGTGGTCGCCCGACAGGCAACCAAAATTGACCAGGTCGGCTTCGGTCACGGTGCGACGGTGGGTAAGCAGCGACTCGCCGATGCGCAATTGCTCGAAGTAGCGGCGGAACGGGTGCACTTCAGTCTCGATCACTTCAGCGCCACGCACATACTCGCCAGTCACCGCCGTGAGCATGCTCGGTGAACCTTGCACCGCGGCACGCTGCAAGTAGTGCTTGACCGCACGCAGGCCGCCCAGCTCTTCACCGCCCCCCGCACGCCCCGGGCCGCCATGCTTGAGCTGTGGCAGCGGCGAGCCGTGGCCGGTGGACTCCTTGGCGGCTTCGCTGTCGAGCACCAGCAGCCGGCCGTGCCAGGCGGCAGCCACTGGAATGGCCTTGGCGGCCACGCTGCGGTCGGCGGTGACCAGGGTCGCCACCAGGCTGCCTTTGCCACGTGCGGCCAGGGCCAGTGCCTCGTCAAGGTCATCGTAGGCCATCAGGGTGCTGACCGGGCCGAACGCTTCGATATCGTGGGCACCGCCTACGGCATGCGGGTTGCGAGCCTGCAACAGGGTCGGGGCAAAGAACGCGCCCTCAGCCACACCTTCGCCGCGCGGAGCAAAACCATCGCTGGCGCCGAACAGCTGATCGCAGCTTTGCAGCAAGCTGCGCACCCGCTCGGCCACGTCCTGCTGCTGGTCGTGGGAGGCCAGGGCGCCCATGCGCACGCCTTCCACCGACGGATCACCGACCACTACCTTGCCCAGCCGCTCGCGCAGGCGCGTGGCAACTGCGTCGATGTGTTTGGCCGGTACGATGGCACGGCGGATGGCGGTGCATTTCTGCCCGGCCTTGGTGGTCATTTCCCGCACCACTTCCTTGATGTACAGGTCGAACTCGTCACTGTCCGGGGTGACGTCCGGGCCGAGAATGGCGCAGTTCAACGAGTCGGCTTCGGCGGTAAACGGCACCGAATTGCGTATCAGGTTCGGCGTGACGCGCAGTTTGGCGGCGGTATCGGCAGAACCGGTGAAGGTCACCACGTCCTGGCCCAGCAGGCGCTCCAGCAGGTCGCCGGTGCTGCCAATGACCAGTTGCAGGCTGCCTTCTGGCAGCAGGCCAGAGGCGTTCATCAGGCGGACGACGGCCTCGGTCAGGTAGCTGGTGGAAGTCGCTGGCTTGACGATACAAGGCATGCCAGCCAGGAAGGTCGGCGCGAATTTCTCCAGCATGCCCCAGATGGGGAAGTTGAAGGCGTTGATGTGCACCGCAACGCCCGCACGTGGCACCAGGATGTGGCTGCCAGCGAAATGGCCTTGTTTGCCCAGCGGGATGGCCGGGCCTTCGTGCACCAGGTTGCCCGACGGCAGCTCACGGCTGCCGATGCCGGCATAGGCGAACAGCGTGGCGTTACCACCTTCGATGTCGATCCAGCTGTCGGCACGGGTGGCGCCGCTGTGGTGCGACAGGGCGTATAGCTGTTCCTTGCGCTCGGCCAGGTACAGGGCCAGCGCTTTAAGCCGTGCAGCGCGTTGCTGGAAGTCCATGGCCATCAGGCTGGCGAGGCCACGGGCACGGGCGAAGTCCACGGCTTCGGCGAAGTCCGGGCGCTCCTCGTGGCTGTAGGCCAGGACGTGGCCATCAAGGGCGCTGCGCAGGGCCTGGGCGCCGTGCTGGCCCAGCCAGCGGCCGGCGATGAAGCTTTGCAGAGTAGGGGCGGCAGACATGCTGTTCTCCATGCTGTTCAAATTGAGGGGGCGCTGTTACCACAGCGCCAGGGTGTAGCCGATGATCAGGCGGTTTTCGTCCACGGCGTTGGTCAGGCCATTGCCGGAACGGAAGGTGACGTTGCGCCAGCGCAGGCTCACGTCCTTGAACGGCCCGCTCTGGATGACGTAGGTGATATCGGTATCGCGTTCACGCTCGCGGCCATTGCTGACGGTGGCGGTTTCGGCGTGGCGGCCATCGGTATAGCGCGTCATGAAACTGAGGCCGGGGATACCCATGGCCACGAAGTCGTAGTCGTAGCGCACTTGCCACGAGTCGAGCCCGGCGCGGGTGAAGGTGTTGTAGGTGACCAGGTTGACGGTGAACGGGTCGCCACCATTGACGAACGGGAAGGCGCTGTCGCCCGACATCTGTTGCCAGGTGGCGGTGAATTTGTGCGCCCGTACGCCGAGGGTGAACATGGCGTTGAAGTTGCGGTTGTCGATGTTGCCGGCACGTTCGGCGCCGTCATTGCGGCTGTCGAAGTAGCGCAGGTCGCTGCGCAGGCTCACGCCTTCGCTCAAGGGGCGGGTGTCGATCAGGCCGACAAACTGCTGGCGGTAGATGTCTTCGAGTTTGGCGTAGTAATAGCTGATGCTGGTTTGCGGGGTAATGGCGTAGCTGCCACCGCCGAAATCCAGGTGGTCGCTGCTGGCGGCGCCGTAGCCAATGTCGTCGCGGCCCGAGGAGTCGCGCAGGTTGGCCTTGGTCAGACGGCCGCCATTGAAGGTGAGGCCATTGATGTCCTGACTGGTAAGCAGGCCACCCTGGAAGGTGGACGCCAACAGGCGGGTGTCGTTGTAGACCACCACCGGCAAGATCGGCTGTAGCGTGCCCAGGCGCAAGGTGCTCTTGGATACACGTACCTTGCCGGTAAGGCCCAGCTCGCTGTAATCGTCGACCGGTTCGTGGCTGTTAGGGCCGAAGGGCAGCAGGCCGGTATTACGGCGATCGCGGCTGGAGTCGAGCTTGATACCCAGCTGGCCCATGGCGTCGACGCCAACGCCGACCGGGCCATCGGTGAAGCCCGACTCGAGCTTGGCAGTAAAGCCCTGGCCCCATTCCTCGGCCTTGGCCTGGGGCGCATTGCTCTGGCGGAAGTCTCGGTTGATGTAGTGGTTGCGCAGCTCCAGGCGTGCGTGGCTGTCGCCGATGAAGTCTGCCATCGCCGGCAAAGGCAGGGCGAGGGTGGCCAGCCAGGCGGCTGACATGAAGTGCGTGCGGTTCATTGTTGTTGTTTTACCCGACATGGTTGATCGTCCTTGAGGTCAGTGCTTGCTGGCGCCGGCGGCGCCGATCCCGGTCATGGAGCGGATGAACTGGGCCAGGTAGCGGCCGCGCTCTTCGCTGGCTCGTTCCGAACTGTCGGTAACCGAGAACACCCAGGCACTCAGGAAGGCCAGGCTCATGGAGAACAACGCCGGGTTGCTGTACGGGAACAGCGCACTCTCGTTGTGCAGTACGTTGACCCACACCGCCGGGCCCAGTACCACCAGCACTACCGCCGATACCAGGCCGGCCATGCTGCCGCACACCGCGCCGCGGGTGGTCAGGCCTTTCCAGAACATCGAGAGCAACAACACCGGGAAGTTGACCGAGGCAGCGACCGCCAGCACCAGGCCGGAGAGGAAGGCGATGTTCTGCGACTCGAACATCAGGCCGAGCAACACCGCCAGCAGGCCGATCAGCAGGGTAGCGATACGCGACACGCGCATTTCTTCCTGTTCGGTGGCCTTGCCTTGGCGCACTACGCAGGCATACAGGTCGTGGGACACGGCCGACGCACCCGACAGCGCCAGGCCGGCGACTACCGCCAGGATGGTGGCGAACGCCACGGCAGAGATGAATCCCAGGAACAAGTTGCCGCCCACCGCCTGGGCCAAATGGACCGCGACCATGTTGCCGCCGCCGATGATCGCGCCGGTGGCATCGCGGTAGGACGGCTCGGTGCCGACCATCACGATGGCGCCAAAGCCGACAATGATCAGCAGCAGGTAGAAGTAACCAATGAAGCCGGTGGCGTAGAACACGCTCTTGCGTGCTTCCTTGGCATCGCTGACCGTGAAGAAGCGCATCAGGATATGCGGCAGGCCGGCGGTGCCGAACATCATGCCCAGGCCCAGGGAAATGGCATCCACCGGGTTGGACAGCAAGCCACCCGGTGCCATGATCGCCTGGCCCTTGGCATGCACGGCCACGGCGCTGGCAAACATGGCTTCGGTGCTGAAGCCGAAGTGCTTGAGCACCATGAAGGCCATGAAGCTGGTGCCCGACAACAGCATCACTGCCTTGATGATTTGCACCCAGGTGGTGGCGAGCATGCCGCCGAAGGTAACGTAGGCAACCATCAGCACGCCCACCAGCATCACCGCGTACAGGTAGCTGATGCCAAACAGCAACTCGATCAGCTTGCCGGCGCCGACCATCTGCGCCACCAGGTACATCAACGCAACCACCAGGGTGCCGAACGCCGATGTGAGACGAACCGGGGTTTGCGCCAAACGATAGCTGACCACGTCGGCGAAGGTGTACTTGCCCAGGTTACGCAGGCGTTCGGCGATCAGGAACAGAATGATCGGCCAGCCGGCCAGCACGCCCAGGGCGTACAGCAGGCCGTCATAGCCGTTCATGAACATCATCGCGGAAATGCCCAGGAAAGACGCGGCGCTGATCATGTCGCCAGCGATCGCCAGGCCGTTCTGCATGCCGGTCAGGCCCCCGCCAGCGGTATAGAAATCGCTGGCGGAGCGGGTGCGCAGGGCCGCCCAGCGGGTGACCAGCAGGGTGAAGCAGACAAACACCATGAACATCGAAATGGCAGTCCAGTTCATTGTGCGCACTCCTGCTTGACCTTGTCGTTGAGCGGGTCGAGTACGTTGTTGGCGCGGTGTACGTAGATACCCGTCAGGGCGAAAGACAGCAGCACCATCAGCACGCCCACCAGCATGCCGACAGTGGTCACGCCGCCGCTGAGGGACTGGCCGAGGGTGCTGGGGGAGAACGCCACCAGCAGGACGAAGCCGTAGTAGATCACCAGCATCGCCAGGGTCAGGCTGCCGTTGAGGCGGCGCTTGCGCCGCACCAGGTGCTGGAAGTCGGGGTGGTTGGCGATGCTCTCTATGCGTTCGGGTGTCATGGGTTGCGATCTCTGGGTGTTGTAATTGTTTTATGTGAGGTCACGCGGGTGTTGCGGTGGTGCTGATGGCCTCTTCGCGGGCATGCCCGCTCCCACAGGTGCGGCGGCGTATTTGAGGCCTGTGCTATCCCAGTGGGAGCGGGCGCGCCCGCGAAGAAGGCGACCCGGTGTCAGAGCTGGTCGAAGTCGAGGACCACCTTGTCGCTCACCGGGTAGGTCTGACACGACAGCACATACCCGGCCGCCACTTCGTAGTCCTCCAGCGCGTGGTTGCTGTCCATTTCCACTTCGCCCTCGATTACCCGGCACTTGCAGGTAGAGCAAACACCGGCCTTGCACGAGTAGGGCAGTTCTGCGCCGATGGCATTGCCGGCGTCCAGTACGTTCTGGGTGTTGCGTGGCAAGTCGAAGGTGAGGGCGCGGCCGTCGCTGATTACTGTGATATGGCTGAGCGCCGAGTCCACCTGGCGCGCTGCTTCACGGGCCTCACGGCGGGCTTCGCTGCCGGCCGCGGCAAACAGTTCGAAATGAATGCGCTCCTTGCCCAGGCCATTGGCCTGCAAGCTGTCGCGTACGGTTTCGGTCATTGCCTGCGGGCCACAAATGAAGGCGGCGTCCAGGCCTGGCACGTCCAGCCAGCGCGAGAACAGCTGGCCGCACTTGTCGGCATCGATGCGGCCGTTGTACAGGTCAACATCCTGCTGCTCGCGGCTGAACACGAAAATCAGGTTCAACCGGTCGAGGTAGCGGTTCTTGAGGTCCTCGAGCTTGTCGCGGAACAAGGCCCCCGAACTGGAGCGATTGCCATACAGCAGGGTGAAGCGGCTGTGCGGCTCGCTGGCCAACGTGGTACCGATGATGGACAGGATCGGGGTAATGCCACTGCCAGCAGCCACACCCAGGTAATTACCCTGACGGGTCGGGTCCAGCGGCACGTAGAAGCTGCCGGAAGGCGGCATCACGTCCAGTTGCTGGCCTGCCTTGAGCACTTCATTGGCAAACGCCGAGAAGCGCCCGCCTGGCACACGCTTGACAGCCACGCGCAGCTCGCCGTCCTGCACGGCACTGCAAATGGAGTAGGAACGGCGGACCTCTTCGTTGTCCAGCTGGGTACGCATGACCAGGTACTGGCCCTGGGTGAAGCGAAACTGTGCTTGCAGGTGCTCGGGCACGTCGAAGGCAATCGATACCGCATCACGGGTCTCGTTGCGCACTTGCTTGATGGTCAGGCTGTGAAACTGGCTCATGGCGTTCTCCACGGCTCAAATGCATTTGAAATAGTCGAACGGCTCCAGGCACTCGCGGCAACGGTATAGCGCCTTGCACGCGGTGGAGCCGAACTGGCTGAGCAATTCGGTATGGGCGCTGCTGCACTGGGGGCAGCACACCTGCGGCGCGTCACCAAGCAGGCTGCGCTTGCTGGCGCTGCCTTGCGGCGGGGCGATGCCGTAGGCGCGCAGGCGTTCACGGCCCAGCGCACTGATCCAGTCGGTACTCCACGCCGGGGTCAGCTGCCGCTCCAGGTCCGGCGCGGCAAAACCCGCCTGCTCCAGTGCTTGCCGGATATCGCCTTCGATCACTTCGGTGGCCGGGCAGCCCGAGTAAGTCGGAGTGACCACCAGGTGCAAGTGGCCGGCGCGCCAGTCCAGGTCGCGGACAATCCCCAGGTCGACCACGCTGACCACGGGCACTTCCGGGTCCATGACCTGGGCCAGGACCTCCCAGGCCCGGGCCAGGTCATCGCCGCGTGGCGCCCGCGCACCACGGTCGCCGGCAATCAGCTCACCAGGTTGCATCGGGGTAGGCCCTTGGCAGGAACTGCATCTCGGCCAGCAGCAGGCCCAGGTGCTCGGTGTGCAAGCCTTTGCGACCATCCAGGTAGAAGTGGCTGGCAGCCTTGGGCAGCGGCAGCTCGACCGAGGCGAAGGTTTCGCTCACCTGCTTGAGCCAGGCTGCGCCAACAGCAGCGGAGTCAGCAGCGATGCCCGCTGCTGCCAGTTGCACTTCGTTGTCGCTGCCAGCCGTCAACTCGACCGTGAAACGCCACAGAGCCGGAATGGCGGCAAGCATGCGCTGGCGGCTTTCCTCCGTGCCGCCACCCAAACGCTGTACCCACTCGCTGGAGCGGCGCAGGTGGTAGGTGACTTCCTTCAAGGCCTTGGCGGCAATACCAGCGATACGTTCATCGCTGGAGCCAGCCAACCCCTTCAGCACGGCGAAGTGCCAGGCGTCGTAAAGGAACTGCTTGGTCATGGTCACGGCGAAATCGCCGTTGGGCTGCTCGACCAACAGCAGGTTGCGGTAGGCCCGCTGGTCCCGGTGGAAGGCCAAGGCGTCGGCGTCCCGGCCATCGTCCAGCAGCTCGGCTGCGTATTCCAGCCAGTTGCGCGCCTGGCCGACCAGGTCGAGGCCGACGTTCATCAGGGCCAGTTCTTCTTCAATGGCCGGGGCGTGGCCACACCATTCGCACAGGCGCTGGCCTTGAACAAGGGCACTGTCGCCAAGCAGCAGCAGGTAGGGGATAAGGGCTTCGTTGTGCATGGCCAACCTCACATGTGTCCGACTTCGTCGGGCAGCTCGTAAAAGCTGGCGTGGCGGTAGACCTTGTCATCCGACGGGGCGAACAGCGGGTCTTTTTCGTCAGGAGAAGAGGCGGTGATCAGTGCCGAAGGCACTACCCACAGGCTGACGCCTTCGCTGCGGCGGGTGTACAGCTCACGGGCGTTTTCGATGGCCATGGCAGCATCGGCGGCGTGAACGCTGCCAACGTGCTTGTGGTTAAGGCCGTGCTTGCTGCGCACGAACACTTCGTAGAGGGTCCAGACAGACATTTTCGATCTCCGCATCAATCGCCGCTCAGGCGGCGTTCTTGTTCTGTTGCTTGCGTGCGTAGGCGACGGCGGCCTCGCGAACCCAGGCGCCGTCCTCGATGGCTTTGCGCCGGGTGGCGACACGTTCCTGGTTGCACGGGCCGTTGCCCTTGAGCACTTCGTAGAACTCGTCCCACTGGATTTCGCCGAAGTCGTAGTGACCGCGCTCGGCGTTCCACTTCAGCTCAGGGTCAGGGGCGGTGCAGCCGAGCAACTCCAGTTGCGGCACGGTCTGGTCGATGAAGCGCTGGCGCAGTTCGTCGTTGGTCTGGCGCTTGATCTTCCAGGCCATGGACTGGGCGCTGTTGGGGGAGTGTTCGTCGCTGGGGCCGAACATCATCAGCGAAGGCCACCACAGGCGGTTGATGGCGTCCTGCACCATATCCCGTTGGGCCTGGGTGCCTTGACGCATCATGGTCAGGAGCATTTCGTAGCCCTGGCGCTGGTGGAAGCTCTCTTCCTTGCAGATACGGATCATGGCGCGGGAGTAAGGGCCGTAGGAGGTGCGTTGCAACACCACCTGGTTGACGATGGCGGCGCCATCCACCAGCCAGCCCACTGCGCCCATGTCGGCCCAGCTGAGGGTGGGGTAGTTGAAGATGCTCGAGTACTTGGCCTTGCCGCTGTGCAGCTTGGCGATTTCTTCGTCACGGTCGGCGCCCAGGGTTTCCATGGCGCTGTACAGGTACAGGCCGTGGCCGGCTTCGTCCTGGATCTTGGCCATCAGTTGCAGCTTGCGCTTGAGGCTGGGGGCGCGGGTGACCCAGTTGCCTTCTGGCAGCATGCCGACGATTTCCGAATGGGCGTGCTGGGAGATCTGCCGGATCAAGGTCTGGCGGTAAGCGTCGGGCATCCAGTTCTTGGCTTCGATCTTGATTTCGGCGTCGATCTTTTCCTGGAAGTTGCGCTCTTCGGGCGACATCTCTTCCAGCGCCTTGACGCGCTTGACTCCGGTTTCCACTAGCTGTGCGTACATGTGCTGCGACTCCTGCTAAGGCATGAGCCATTTGTAAGCGATACAAAACATAACGTCAAACAGTTTTATGTGTATCAAATAAGATTTGTGTATCGCTTTGCCGGCCATGGGGCTGCTTTGCAGCCCAATCGCGACACAAGGCCGCTCCCACAGGAAACTGCATTCCCACGTGGGAGCGGCCTTGTGTCGCGATTGGGGCGCAAAGCGCCCCCAGCATTCTCACAGGCAAAAAAAAGCCCCGGGCAATGCCGGGGCCGAAAAGGCAGCCGAACGAATCAGCTGGCCAACCGTTTGTCGTACACGTGGCAAGCCTTGCCTTCAGAGCGCTTGAGCGTACCGCAGGGCTGCAGGTGCACCTGGGTGCTGATGCCAATGTAGGTCTTGATCTGCTTGGTCAGCTCCCCGGTCAGCAGCTTGCGCTGTGCTTCGTCCAGGTGCTGGCATTCTGCGCGTAACTCAACATGCACCTCGACACTGTCCAGGTTTCCATTGCGATACAGATGAATCTCATAAAGCTCAGAAAGCTGTTTTATTTTTAATACCTGCTCCTCGATCTGGGTCGGGAACACGTTGACCCCGCGAATGATCAGCATGTCATCACTGCGGCCGGTGATCTTGCCAATGCGCCGCATCGGCCTGGCGGTGCCGGGCAGCAGACGCGTAAGGTCGCGGGTGCGGTAGCGCACCATCGGCAGCGCTTCCTTGCTGAGCGAGGTGAACACCAGCTCGCCCAGCTGGCCATCTGGCAGAACCGCTCCGGTGACCGGGTCGATGATTTCGGGGTAGAAGTGGTCTTCCCAGATGGTCGGGCCGTCTTTGGTCTCGATGCACTCCATCGCCACCCCTGGGCCCATGATTTCCGACAGGCCGTAGATGTCGAGGGCGTTGATACCCAGGCGCTGCTCGATTGAGCGGCGCAGCTCGTCGGTCCACGGTTCGGCACCGAAAATGCCCAGCCGCAGCTTGAGGTTGTGCGGGTCGATGCCCTGGCGTTCGATCTCGTCGGCCAGGTTGAGCATGTAGGACGGGGTGACCATGATGATGTCTGGCTGGAAGTCGCGAATCAGCTGCACCTGCTTCTCGGTCTGGCCGCCGGACATCGGGATTACCGTACAGCCCAGGCGCTCGGCGCCGTAATGCGCGCCAAGGCCACCCGTGAACAGCCCATAGCCGTAAGAGACATGCACCTTGTCACCTTTTCGCCCACCGGCCGCACGGATCGAGCGGGCCACCACATTGGCCCAGGTATCGATGTCATTCTGCGTATAGCCGACCACGGTCGGCTTGCCGGTGGTGCCGCTGGAGGCATGCAGGCGTACCACCTCTTCCTGGGGCACGGCAAACATGCCGTAGGGGTAGTTGTCACGCAGGTCGTTCTTGCCGGTGAAGGGGAACTTCGCCAGGTCTTCAAGGCATTGCAGGTCGTCGGGGTGGGCGCCGCACTCGGCAAAGCGCTTGCGGTACAGCGGCACGTTGTCGTAGGCGTGTTTCAGGCTCCAGCGCAGGCGCTCCAGCTGGTGTTGGCGCAGGGCGTCGACGCTGGCAGTTTCCATAGGGTCCAGCAGGGCACGATCGGCATCATGGTACATGTTCATGGCTTCACTCGAATTGTTCTTGTACGCCGCACGGCACCGGTTGCAGGCCGTGCGGTGAGTGTCATGAGCGCAGCATATACGGCTGCGTTCGGTTCGGTAACAGGCGGATGGCCCGATCCGCTCAGAGGCGTTCTATGACCATGGCAATGCCTTGGCCAACCCCGATGCACATGGTGCACAAGGCATAGCGCCCGGCGGTTTCTTCCAGCTCGTGCAGGGCCGTGGTGACCAGGCGGGCACCGCTCATGCCCAGCGGATGGCCCAGGGCAATGGCACCGCCGTTGCGATTGACCCGGGGGTCGTCGTCGGCCAGGCCCAGCTCGCGCAACACTGCCAGGCCTTGGGCGGCAAAGGCTTCATTGAGCTCGATGACGTCCAGGTCGGCCAGCGACAACCCTGTAAGTTCCAGTACCTTGCGGGTTGCCGGCACCGGGCCGATGCCCATCAGTCGCGGTTCGACCCCGGCTACAGCCATGCCGACGATACGGCCGCGGGCCTTGAGGCCATGACGGCGGGCGGCGGCGCTGCTGGCAAGCAACAAGGCGCAGGCGCCGTCGTTGACGCCGGATGCGTTGCCTGCAGTGACACTACCGCCTTCACGGAACGGGGTGCCGAGGCGGGCCAGTTGCTCCAGCGTGGTATCCCCGCGAGGGTGTTCGTCATGCTCGACCACCTTGGCCGGGCCTTTACGCTGGGGGATCTCGACCGGCACGATTTCCTGCGCCAGGCGACCGCGCGCCTGGGCTGCTGCTGCCTTGTGCTGGCTGCGCAGGGCAAAAGCGTCCTGGTCGGCGCGTGAGATGTTGAATTGCTCGGCGACATTCTCGGCCGTTTCCGGCATTGAATCGGTGCCGTAACGGGCCTTCACCTGTGGGTTGACGAAACGCCAGCCGATGGTGGTGTCGTAAAGCTCGGCCGAGCGCCCGAACGCCTGCTCCGACTTGCCCATCACGAACGGTGCACGCGACATCGATTCCACACCGCCGGCCAGCATCAACCCGGCTTCACCGCAGCGCAGGGCGCGCGCGGCGTTGCCGATGGCGTCCAGGCCGGAGCCGCACAGGCGGTTGATGGTGGTGCCCGGCACCTCGATCGGCAAGCCGGCGAGCAAACTGGCCATGTGCGCCACATTGCGATTGTCTTCGCCTGCCTGGTTGGCACAGCCGAGGATGACGTCGTCGATGGCCTGCCAATCCAGCTCGGGGTGGCGCTGGATCAACGCCTTTAGCGGGATGGCGGCGAGGTCGTCGGCACGCACGCCGCTCAAGGCCCCGGCGTAGCGGCCAATGGGGGTGCGCACGGCATCAATGATCAAGGCATCGGCCAGGGTGTTATCAGTCATCTTGCGTCTCCTGCGCCAGCACGGTGCCGCGCACTTTGTAGGACTTACCGTGGAACATCGCCACCAGCTCACCGCGCTGGTTCTGAATGCGCACGTCGTAGAGGCCGGTGCGCCCTTTGCGGCTGACCTCACTGGCGTCGGCCGTGAGCACGTCATCGCGCAGCGCTGGCGCCAGGTAATCAATGCTGCAGCCCAGCGCCACCGTGGCCTGGTCGTAGCTGTTACAGGCGAAGGCAAATGCCGAGTCGGCCAGGGCGAACAGGAAGCCGCCATGGCAGGTGCCATGGCCCTGGATCATGTCGGCGCGTACGGGCATGCGCAGGCTTGCGCGGCCAGGGCCGGCATCCAGCAGGCTGATGCCCAGGCCCTGGGTAGCCGGGTCTCGGGCGTACATGGCGTCGGCACAGGCTTGTGCCAGTTCGACTTCAGTCATGCAGTGTGCCTCCTTTGGCTTCGCAGCGACGTAACAACAGGGAAGGGCGGTAGCGGCTTTCGCCGTAGCTGCGCTGCAGGTTGTCGAGCACCCGCAGGGTATTCGGGATGCCAATCATTGCGGCCCAGGCCAGGGGCCCGCAGGGATAGTTGACACCTGCACGCATGGCCAGGTCGATATCAGCAGCGCTGCCAACGCCCTGAAGCACAGCATCTGCGGCTTCGTTGGCGAGCATTGCCACGGTGCGCAACACCACAAGGCCCGGCAGGTCTGCAACTGCGGTCACCTTGAGGCCGGCGCGCTGTAGCAACGCCACGGCCTGGTTGCGGGCGCTGTCGGTGGTATCGGCAGACCAGCTGACGGCTATGCGCGTGGCGGTGCTGTAATCCAGGGCGAGGTCAAGCAGCACCAGGTTGCGCAGGCCGTCTTCACGGGCGCGCTGGCTGGCGAGGCGGCCATCGGACAGCGCCAGCGTGGCATCGCCGACCTGAATCAGCCCGCTACCGGCGCGCTGGGTTATGGCGATACCGTTCAGGCGCAGGCGCTCGACCAGAGGCTGCAGCACACCCAGCTGCCCCTCGATGACGCAGGTTTCGGCGCTGGCGTGGCTGCGCAGTTCGGCCGGCGCCGGACGCTCGGCGCCTTCTTCGTAGCTATAAAAGCCTTGGCCAGTCTTGCGGCCCAGGCGGCCGGCATCCACCAGTTCTTTTTGCACCAGTGAAGGCTGGAAGCGGAAATCCCCATAAAAAGCATCGAATACCGAGCAGGTGACGGCGTAGTTGACGTCGTGCCCAATCAGGTCAGTAAGCTCAAAAGCGCCCATGCGGAATCCGCCAGCATCGCGCAGCAACGCGTCCAGGCTGGCACAATCGGCTGCACCTTCCTGCAACAGCCGCAGGCTTTCAGCATAGAAAGGGCGCGCCACACGGTTGACGATAAAGCCCGGCGTAGAGCGCGTGTGCACCGGCTGTTTGCCCCAGGCCTGGGCGGTATCGTAGATACACGCGGCCACGGCAGGGGCGGTTGCCAGCCCCGAAACCACCTCAACCAACGCCATCAGGGGTGCCGGGTTGAAGAAATGCATGCCAACCACTTGCTGCGGGCGAGCCAGGCCTGCAGCCAGGCTGGTGATGGACAGCGACGAAGTGTTGCTGGCGATGATGCAGTCGGCGCCGCACAAGGCTTCCAGCTGACCGAACAGCGCCTGCTTGACCTGCAGGTTCTCGACGATGGCTTCGATCACCAGGCCGGCATCAGCCAGCGCTTCGAGCGTGTCGACCGGGCACAACCGCAGGCTGATCCTTTCCCGCTCAGCGGCCTGTAACTTGCCTTTTTCCACGAGCCGGGCGAGCTGCCGGTCAATACCGGCCACAGCCTGGGCGGCAGCACCGGGGCGGTTGTCATAGAGTTTCACCGGGTGACCGGCCTGGGCGGCGACCTGGGCAATGCCAGCGCCCATGGCACCGGCACCGATTACCGCTATCTGCACATTGCTTGCAAGTGCGCTCATGTTCAGCGCCCCTTGAATGCTGGCGTGCGCTTGTTCATGAAGGCGCTTACGCCTTCACGGTAATCTTCGCTGCGACCCGCCAGGCGCTGTAGGTCACGCTCCAGCTCCAGCTGCTGATCGAACCCGTTGTCAAAGCTGGCGTTGAGGCTGCGCTTGATCAGGGCCAGGCCATAGGTTGGTTGTGTGGCAAGCTGGCGGGCGAGGGCGAGGGCTTCGTCACGCAGTGCAGCATCGTCCACCACGCGGTGGATCAGCCCCCATTGCTGGGCCTGTTCGGCGCCCAGGCGCTCACCCAGCATGGCCAGCGCCTTGGCCCTTGCCATGCCGACCAGGCGTGGCAGCAACCAGGTACCGCCAGAGTCCGGCACCAGGCCGATCTTGCAGAAGGCCTGGATGAAGCTGGCCGAACGAGCGGCCAGCACCAGGTCACACGCCAGCGGGATATTGGCACCCGCGCCGGCAGCAACGCCGTTGACTGCACAGATCACCGGCAACGGCAGGTCGCGCAGGGTACGCACGAGCGGGTTGTAGAACTTGTCGATGGATTCGCCCAGGTCGGGCATATCGGCGCCTGGCGCCACATTGCGGTCGGACAGGTCCTGCCCCGCGCAAAAACCACGGCCTTCGCCTGTCAACAGCAGCACCCGCACCTCGCCGTTGTGGCGGACTTGCTTGAGTGCCTCGCGCACTTCCAGGTGCATGGCGGTGTTGAAGCTGTTCAGCTGCTCGGGGCGGTTCAACGAAAGCAGGGCAACGCCGTGCTCGATGGAAAACAGGATGTGCTG
The DNA here is from genome assembly GCF_042956345.1 of Pseudomonas sp. NPDC008258. Lineage (NCBI taxonomy): Bacteria > Pseudomonadati > Pseudomonadota > Gammaproteobacteria > Pseudomonadales > Pseudomonadaceae > Pseudomonas > Pseudomonas sp. NPDC008258. The sequence goes on along the minus strand of NZ_JBIBGE010000003.1, from coordinate 50,488 downwards.
GAAAGTCATGACAGACTCGCTCCGTCAGTCGAGGGGAGATGATCAGCGGCCCTGGAAGCGGGCTTGGCGCTTTTCCTGAAAGGCTTGAATGCCTTCGTTGCGGTCGGCGGTGCCGGCCAGCAAGGTGAATGCATGGCGCTCGAAGCGCAGGCCACTGGCCAGGTCGGTATCCCCGGCCTTGAGCAGTGCTTCCTTGGCCAGGCGTACGGCCAGCGGCGCCTTGGCGGCGATACTGCGAGCCACCTGCATGGCGCGCTCCACAGTGAATTCGGGCTCGGTGATTTCGCTGACCAGGCCGGCCTGCTGGGCGTGGCGGGCAGTGATGGCTTCGCCGGTCAGCACCATCTGCATGGCCAGAGGCTTACCTACAGCCCGGACCAGGCGCTGGGTGCCGCCTGCGCCAGGGATGATGCCCAGGTTGATTTCTGGCTGGCCGAAACGGGCGTCGGTGCCGGCGATGACAATGTCGGCGCACATCACTAGTTCGCAACCACCGCCCAAGGCGTAACCGTTGACTGCCGCAACCAGCGGCTTGGCGAATGCGGCAATGCGTTGCCAGTGAGCTACACGAGGGTCATTGAGGATGCCGACCATATCGCGCTCGGCCATCTCGCGGATGTCGGCCCCTGCGGCGAACGCCTTGCGGCTGCCGGTAATGACTACAGCACCAGCCTGGTCATCCTGGGCGGCCGCATCCAGCGCAGCAGCCAGCTCTTCCAGTAACTCGGTGCACAGGGCGTTCAGTGCCTCGGGCCGTTGCAGGGTAATGAGCTGGACACCGTTTTCCGGCACCTGCACATCGAGATATCGCGGCATGTGGGGTTCCTCTGGCTGCACGCACGGCACATCGTGGGGCCGGCATTTCTTGGAATTGTTTGCAGGGGCGCGATGCTGGACCGCGACCAGGTGAGACCAGTATATGCATTACGCGATACACATTAGCAAGCTTGGTGCTTTGTTTATGTATCCTTTATTTTTATCGTGACACTACTGACTACGGGCAGATATAGAGTGATTAAAGGTTTCACCAATGAGTTTTCGATGGAGTTTGTCATTTTTCTTGCACGCTTCCGGTCACGACAAAAGCGATACACAATTGACGAGCATTTACGTTGTGATACAAGATCCATTGGCATCTCAAATCATTTCAGGAGCTTTGCCATGCCTTGTTATCGACTGGACGGCCTGACGCCCGTGGTGCATCCGACTGCCTACGTGCACCCCAGTGCAGTGCTGATCGGCGATGTCATTGTCGGCCCACGCTGCTACATAGGCCCACTCGCATCACTGCGCGGGGATTTCGGCCGAATCGTGCTGGAGGAGGGGGCCAACCTCCAGGACACCTGTGTGATGCATGGCTTTCCGGGAGGCGACACGGTCGTGGAACGCAACGGGCACGTTGGCCATGGTGCCGTGCTGCACGGCTGCCGAGTGGGTGAAGACGCCCTGATCGGCATGAACGCGGTGGTGATGGACGGAGCCCATGTGGCGCCGCGCTGCATCGTCGCAGCGACCGCGTTCGTCAAAGCCGGCTTTGAATGCGAGGTGCAAAGCCTGGTGATGGGTTCACCGGCCCAGGTGAAACGGCGCCTGAGCGAACAGGAGCTGGCCTGGAAGCAGCGTGGCACGGCGCAGTACCAGCAGCTGGCCCAGCGCTGCATGAACACCATGGTCGAATGCCCGCCACTGACCGAAGCCGAACCGCAGCGGCCGCGCATGGAAGATACCGGCGTCAGACCCAAAGGCCAGGTCACCGCATGAGTGCTGTCGCGTCACGCAATGGCCAGGCGGCCCGCCGCACAGGTATAGTCGGTGCTTTATCCGCGCACAGTTCGCCCATGAGCAATCTTGCCCCCCTGAACAACCTGATCACTCGCTTCCAGGAACAGACCCCGATCCGCGCCAGCTCCCTGATCATCACCTTGTATGGCGATGCCATCGAGCCCCACGGCGGGACCGTCTGGCTGGGTAGCCTCATCAACCTGCTGGAGCCGATCGGTATCAATGAACGGTTGATCCGCACGTCGATCTTTCGCCTGACCAAAGAAGGTTGGCTCACTGCTGAAAAAGTAGGCCGACGCAGCTACTACAGCCTCACGGGCACCGGCCGCCGACGCTTCGAAAAGGCCTTCAAACGTGTCTACAGCCAGAGCCAACCGGCCTGGGATGGCGCCTGGACGCTGGTGCTGCTGTCGCAACTCGAGGCCGGCCAACGCAAGGCCGTGCGTGAAGAACTGGAATGGCAGGGGTTTGGCGTCATGGCGCCGAACCTGCTGGGGTGCCCCCGGGCTGACCGGGCAGACCTGGCTGCCACGCTACGCGACCTGGAGGCCAGCGACGACAGCATCGTCTTTGAAACCCACACCCAGGAAGTACTCGCCTCCAAGGCCATGCGCGCCCAGGTGCGGGAAAGCTGGCGTATCGAGGAGCTGGGGCAGCAGTACAGCGAGTTCATCCAGCTGTTCAGGCCGCTGTGGCAGGGCTTGAAAGAGCAGCAGGTGCTAGATGCGCAAGATTGCTTCCTGGCGCGCACACTGCTGATCCATGAGTACCGGCGCTTGCTGTTGCGCGATCCGCAACTGCCGGATGAGTTGCTGCCCGGGGATTGGGAGGGAAGGGCTGCGCGACAGTTGTGCCGCAATCTTTATCGGCTGGTGTTTGCCAAGGCAGAAGAATGGCTGAACGCGGCACTGGAGACGGCGGATGGGCCTTTGCCGGATGTTAGCGAGGGCTTCTATAGGCGTTTTGGCGGGCTTTCCTGATGCATTTAATACTAACCGTTGTTGATCTTATCGGATTTAATATCAATCTTTGTGCACATTAAACTGAAAAATCGATGCGTAATGTGTGCTATCGTTAACCTTAAATCAATTAGTGTTAACGATGGTGACCATTATGCCCGGCTATTTTCCAGTCGCATGCGCCGATACACTCAGTAAAATCGGGCTTCTGGTGAAGGCACGCCGACTTACCCTAGGCCTGCGCCAGGCCGATCTCAAGGCAGCCATCGACGTTTCGGCGCATACGCTTCGCAAGATCGAGAGCGGCTCTGAGCTGGTGGATCTGCGTTCGTTCATGCTGGTGCTATGGCGGCTGGGCATCAGCGATACGGTGTTCTCATCGCTGGAGGACCTGGAAACAAGCTCTCAGATCACGCGCTTTACCACCGATGACGATGTACATCAGGGTATCGCGGCCAGGCGCGTGCGGTTGGCGAAACCCAAGCCCGAGGAGTTCTGATGTCCCGCGCCTACATTTATATGGAGCACCCGGAAACAGGTGAGGTCGTGACCCTGGGCCGGATCACGCTCAAGGGCAAGTTGGGCGAGTTCCTGTATGCCCCTGATCAGGTGGCACGTGGAGGCTGGGTACCCGACCCGATCAACTACCCGCTGCGTCGCGAAGCTTACTCAGGTATTTCCAAAAACCGCAGAGTACCTGGCTTCATCAACGACGCCATGCCCGATGGTTGGGGTGAACGTTTCCGATGATCACCCGCGTAACCATGCCGTAATCTGGGTTGGCGGGAAGTGGCGACTTTCTCCGATGTACGACGTGTTACCCATGCTTGATGAGGGACCTGCTAAAGCCTTGGCCATGTCGGTTGGTCGCGAGGGCAGCCAGGTCAGCCGGAGCAACCTGCTTAGCCACCATGCACATTTTGCTCTTGCAAGAGATCAGGCCGAACAACTTCTTGAAGAGGTCGCGGGCTGGGAACAGGAATTGAAAGATCATTACGCGCAATTCCTCTCAGGTGCCGACTTGGACATGGCCTGTGATGCAGCCAGCTCAGCGCTCATGATGAGGTGAATAGCGGCATGCTTTTATAACTACGCTAAATGACTATTTAGTGTAGTTATTAGCAGGGCATAGCCAAAACATGTCAAAATCAAGCCAAAAACACCGAATTTTATTGGAAACCAGCAATTCAAGCTACCGCCGCTTGCTTGAATGGAGCAGGCGGCGGGCTTTCGGTGCTCAATAACCAGTCGCAGTAGCGGGCCACGCCTTGCTGGACTGTCAACGTCGGTGCCTTGTAACCGGCAGCGCGCAAGCGCTCCAGGTCGGCACAGGTGTAGCACTGGTATTTGCCACGCAAATGATCAGGGAACTCGCTGTACTCGAGCAGACCCTCAAGCAAGGCTACCTCAAACGAGATTGGCGGTTGATCTTGTTGCTCGCGCAGTCGATTGATTACTGCCAAAGCCACGTCATTAAAGGGCTGGGCGCGACCGCTGCCAACATTGAAAATCCCGCTCAAATGAGGGTTGTCGAGGAAGAACATATTGACCTTGACCACATCATCAACAGAGACGAAGTCTCGCAAATGGCCGCCGCCGGGATAGTCGCCATAACTGCCAAAAAGGCTGACTTTTCCATGGGCTTGGTACTGGCTGAAACAGTGCAGGGCCACAGACGCCATCGCACCTTTATGCTGTTCACGGGGGCCGTAAACATTGAAGTAGCGCAAGCCCACGATCTGTCTGTGTACGCCAGCCAACTGCCGGCGTACCTGTTGATCGAACAGGAACTTGGAATACCCGTAGACGTTCAGCGGGCGTTCACAGTCCCGCTGTTCACGAAAATCCCGTCCTGCGCCGTAAACCGCTGCCGATGATGCATATAGCAACGGAATCTGCTGCTGTTGGGCGGTTGTCAGCAACTCACGGCTGAACCGGTAATTGTTATCCATCATGAAACGGCCATCAGCTTCGACGGTGCTCGAACACGCACCTTGGTGCAGCACAGCGCGCACCTTGCCAAACTGGCCACGACCAAAACGCTCGAGAAAATCGTCTTTGTCCAGATAGTCGGCAATTTCGCTGTCGGCCAGATTACAGAATTTATCGCCATCGGTCAGATCGTCGACGGCGATAATCTCAGATTCATTTCTTTCGTTAAGCGCCTGGACGAGATTGCTACCGATGAATCCAGCCGCGCCGGTGACGATGATGGTCATGCCAGAATCCCCGTGAGGAAGCGGAGCCTGCATTTTAATCAAGTCAAAATGAGGCAACCTTAACCTGGGTCAACGACCGGGCCGGTTTTGATGAATGGAGGGCTTGGGCTGGCTTCAAATCTGACTGCCCATGGGTTCATGCTGAAATACGAATTAGCGCATAATGAGTATTATGTTAAATCTGTTATTACGCGCGACTCATCCTCTAATGTCAGTATCCAGTTTCAGCATTCACCGGCAGCGTTTTCTGTAGCCGTTGCGAAACACGGACACTCCTACCCCTAAAACCCCCGCAACCCAAAGCCCACAAGGCCTCCAGCGTCTTGGGGTTGCTTCCGAACGCCGAAAAACCTCAGAAATGCGGACACATATGCCTTTGAGTACCTTCCGCAAACCCCTGAATCCATTGGGGCTCGTCAAAAAACGCTCGTTTGAACTGTTGCTCCGGTTTTCTGCGCTATCTGGACACTGGAATAATCTGCGGGATTTGCAAAATCCCCCCTGCAAGCCAGTAAATCCAACGCCTCCAGGCTTTTTTGCACCTAATACGGACGCTTTCCTGGGCTCACGCCGAACCCCATAATCAGGACACTTTCCGTATTTTCAACGCTCAACGAGCCACAGCCCCCATGTGAAATACACGCCCCCTGTGGCCCGCAAATAGACGCAACGCCAAGCAGACAAGCGCCCCAAGCCATGGGCTCCGGGCCTCACAGCAGTCCCCTCGATGTCGATCCTGGATTCAGCTCCTTGAAAACCGCTTAGCAGCAAAGCTTTCGCACAGCTCATCCACGAACGACGCTCCGAGCCGTTTTCCCGAGAACGCAACGATAATGCGGACACTTTCCAAAGCCCGCCCTGAGCAACCACCAGGCGGGATCCCCGATTTTGCTGCCTTTGGTGTAATTTGCGGTCAATGCGGACACTTTCCGAAATCGACCTGCACGACAATAATGCAGACACTTTCGTATTAATAAGCTTTTAATGTGGACACTTTCGGGGGGCGAAATGGACATTGGGGTGACGAAGCGTATTTATACCTATATTGCCACTTCACGCCTGTGATTAGACAGCCTTAAAGAGCCTTCCTCATCCTGCAAACAATATAGAGGATATTCGCATAGTTCCTTAAGTCCTGCACCCGAAGGTGGCCCCTGAAGTGGAGGCAACAATATTCTTATAAACCGAGATTTATCTGAGCGGCAGGCACTACCAATGTCTGACGCTGCCAGATGCAAATTGCTCATATATGACGCAGCCGGGCAAATCCATAACTCCGAATATGGCCTAGTGCGTTTCTTGTCATATGTCAAGCAAGCATGATGGTCACTGACGGATGGTGTTGATGGGCTAAAAATTTGTCAAGGTTGCGGCCGGCCAAACTTGGCGCTACTATCCGGCAATTCCCATTAACTATGGCCAGTCGATTGAAGTGAGTGATTGAAGCGGGCGGTGCAGGAAGTGAAAACTTCCTAAAACAGCCAGATTAGGAAGTTTCAATTGCTGACGTATGCCAGCCCATTACGGTAAGTAAGATGACCTGCACTCCCCGGCCCATATTTGAATCTCACAGTGATTTCGTGGATCAGGATTTCACTGTAGGCCGGCCATCAATCACGAGCGTCGAGCGATTCTTGGAAGGCTTTGCTCCCGAACTCAAAGCCATCCCAGGGTTCCTGGCTATCAGGGGGTATCTGAGGTGTTATGCCGACAACGCGCTCACATACAGCACGTACCGAGGCCACGTTGAGCGGCTATTTCTCTGGGCGCTGATCGTGCGCCAGAAGCCTGTGCACGAGTTGAAACGGCTGGATGCCGAAGCGTATCTTGAGTTTTGCAAACACCCGCCAGCCACTTGGGTTGGGCCAGTCATTCGTAATCGGTTCATTTCAGAAAATGCTTTAAGTAGTGCTGATCAGTTATCGGATCTGGAATTAGCGGCCAACCCCAAATGGAAGCCTTTCACACTGCGCGCCCCGAAACAAAATCGCAGCCTGAGTGAAAGTACTGGGGACAATTCGTCGACCGACTATCACTCATCATCCGGCAGCATGAGCAATGTATTCAAAATTGCAAGCGGCTTTTATGAATATCTAGTGGAAGAGGAAATCGCTACTTCGAATCCGTTCCGCAAGGTTACTAAAAAGGGGCAGTATAGTTCATCTCAGCTAGAATCCAGCACTTCTCGGGCGTTGACCCCTTTGCAATGGGATTATGTGATTGACACTGCAGAATCCATGGCCGCTGCTGATCCTAGGAAACATGAGCGCACCCTATTCGTGCTCGTTACGATGTTCAGCATGTATTTGCGCATATCGGATATCGTTGGGCGTACCAATTGGCAGCCCACCATGGGAGATTTTCGTCTGGATGCTGATGGGAACTGGTGGTTCCATGTTGTGGGTAAGGGCAACAAGTCCGGAAAAATCGCAGTGCGTGATGAGTATGTAACGAAGTATCTCACAAGGTACCGTACCTTCATTGGACTGAGTCCATTGCCTACTTATCAGGAGAAAACTCCGCTTCTGAAAACGCTGAGTGGTCGCGCAGGCCTCTCGGATCGACAGGTGCGCGCCCTACTCCAAACCGTTTTTGACCAAGCGCTCGTCAGAATGCGTGAAGAAGGACGTGAGCCTTATGAAATGGATAGCCTGCGCGTAGCATCATCGCACTGGCTACGTCATACCTCGGCGACCTTTGATGCGCCGTTCAGAAACGCGAAGGATCTCTAGTACGATCTGAGGCATTCCAACCTGGCGACAACCCAAAACACCTACTACCACTCACATGATCAAGAGCGAGCGCGGTCGGTCAAACACTTAGGAACGCGAGACAGAGGCTGATACTGCGTTGCCCTGCTCTTGCGTCACCATAATGAAATGGCAGGCTCAATACGCACAGGGCAGCATAGGTATCCCATGGAGACCCTACCTGTCCCAGGCTACATACTCAAACTAAGTCAGTTGCGACCATGCTCACTACACATCTGCTGCACCGCCTGATTGGACATTGATGGACACACCCGAACATGACATTGGCGAGTGCTAATTAGCATCAGACATCATCAGGCGATACGATTAGTATCTGAGTCGGGTTTGCGCGTACGCATGCTCCATACGTAATATGTCAGTATGTGTAAAATAAAAATAATGGAGGCATTTGAATGCCCGGCATAAAGTCCACCTCATGCACTCGCGCTCGAACCAAAAAATGGTTTGGTACCCGCCCATTATCTGTTGCCCAGAAGAAACTTGTAAGGCTTAGCCAGTTCCAAGCAATTGGTTGGTTTTTCAAGGCCGTCGACATCATGGCGGAAGGATCCTTGCTGGATCAATTGAACGGAATGTTTTGTTTCGACCGCGAAGTTGATCAAATGGGCATCGGAGCTGACGCCCCAATACATCTATTATGCTCTGCTAGCTGGGATGAGAGATTTTTCGTGGCTTGGTGCTTGATCGGTACGCGCGAGCGAGAGCTTGCCAAGCAACTGATTGCTGGCGGAGCCCACAACTTCTGGCCCGACACGCGTTTCTGCGAAACCGGTTGGGAAGACCGTGTTCAAGCGTGGCTGGCCAATCTCCCCACGGGCGAATCTGATCACGTACAGTTTGAAATTGTGAGGTTCGTAGGCCAGCCCCCTCGAAATGCTCTCCAGTTCGCACAATAGGATCGAGGTGCAATGCTCATCTGATCGTTGAGTCTTCAGGATCAGGAGCAGCGCCGATGATGAGCCCGCCTGGCCAACCTGAAGCCACTGCCATTCATGCGCTGCTTCGCGGTTCGATCTGTGCAGTACATTGCGTGGCCCAGCCGGGAATCGCCATCTGTATATATATACAGTATGGCAAATTACGCCACCCTTGAGGCCCCAAGCGCACCGTCGACCCGTGTGCTGGGTTTCTGATGAGCCTCAAAAGCCCTTGGCACGGGGCCTTTAGCCATTCTCCACTGGCGATCACCCGCCATGGTCGACACCTTTAATCAGGACATCCAGGTGCCAGATTCATGGGGCCATAAGTAAAACTGTATGCATATACAGTATTCGGCCAGCCATGCCCGCACCGGGCAGCCTGCCCTCGCCCTCGCCCTTTTCCACACAAGCTCCAGCGGTTTGCGCAGCCAGGGAAAAACTAAGCTATAGCTTAGATTCTCAAGCCAACCGCCCAAAAATCTGCAAAAACTAAGGTAAACCTTAGTTTTCAAGGGAGTCTTCCAGTGACTATCGCCTCGCACAGCTAGCTGTAAACCAACTTTTTGCACTGTAAGCCACAGCGCTTAACAGTATAAAAAATTGGTTTACAGCCTCTGCTCTACCCTTCAGAGGCAGGGATCATCGCCCGTTGGGTAAGCAGGAGCAATCCCAGCAGGCTGGAGGCCTTGTTCTTACGGTTTTCGATAGCCTCCTCGAGCAGTGCCCGGGCGTCTTCCTGCGTGAGTTTTAGCGTACCGGTAGCCAGTGCGGCGGCAAACTCCAAGGCGGCATCGCCGTAAGTCCGCTCCCATCGGGCAAATACCTTGGCGATGAACTCCTTCATCAGCTTGCTCAACTCCGGGCTTGCTGAGTAATCAAGCTCCGAAGGGAGGCACGCCCGGAGGAATGACGCCTGTAGGACGTTGTCGTTAAACCGGAGGAAGCACTCCGGTGATAACACCACAGACTCATACCCCGTCGGCTGCAGGCGCAGCTCATGATCTTCGTGCTCCCGCGCGAACTGGAGGACGGCAGCAATCGTAAAGAACACTGTGCTTTGCGGTACGTTCGAACAGTCCTTGCCTACATTGCTTGAGGCGTCGAAGAACAGGAATCCATCGGATAAGGCGAGCGCGCTGCCGTCATGTTTTGGCAAGAAGCTGTGCTTGTTCGCCATAACCAGCTCAGCGGCCTCATCAAGAGCCTGATGACGAACCTCGTCCGCGACTGCAGGTGTGAAACCGACGTCATCGACCTGCCCGGCAGAGACAACCTTGGTCAACCGACTCCAGGCGTTCTCTTTCCCGTCATCTCCGATGGGCAGGCACAGCCAGTTAGAGAAGCCATACTCCCGGGGCGTGGGGTTCTTCATCAGGAAGGTTTTGAGCAGTGTCCAGGCTCTCGCGCTCTGTGGAATCCCGATCGGTGCAAGGAACCTGCGCGGCACGGTCGCTTCCATGTAGGCCCGCAGATCACGACTGATCTCTCTCAGGATGCCGCCATCGCGCGCAACCACTGTTGCGACCAGCACCCCGGAGACGCCTGCGAAATCGACTTGATCGAGCTCGCTGTAAGGCACGCATCGGATTGACTTGGTCGCGCCCCATTTCTCGCTGAGCATCTCATGGGCCACCTCGCCGAGTTTCTTCGACCCGTCATCGTCGGCGTACACGATCAGATTTGTCGCCATGGAGACCGACCAGTCGATTTCAGCGGCCAGCCATTTTCTGAAGGCAACGTCCGCCAGCAACTCATCAGGATTGAGCGTCAACAGCTTGCGAGGCTAGCTCGACCTGTTGAATCCATCAATTCCTCCCATACCGAAGGACTTGTGAAATTTGGCCAGCCGCTTCGGGTCATGCTTCAAGGATATCGTGATCGACTTGGGTGGCTTGGATTTCGCCGAGAAGTTCTCTCCTATGATCTCGATCAGCGTGCAGCCTTCCTCCGCCCTAACTGGCAGTGGATAGTCAACGTCGTCCAGGGCGACCAGTACACCTCCGTATCGGCCATCCGCTGTGCGATCGATCAGTGTGACTACGCACTCCTCTGCGAACCCCTGCTCCCCCATCTGCTTGGCCATACCGCCAGATGTAGAGGCTGATACCACGCAGAAATATTGACCTTCCGGCGGGTAGATGGTCTTGAGCCGTTCGTAGGAGTGGAAGCTCATGACTTCAGCCTTGCAGTCCAAGCGAGCGAGCGCATTTTTCACGAATGCATAGATGCCCATGGTGTCGATGTACACCTTGCCAGCCTGGCGAAGCCTGGCACCATACTCGAGTGCAATTGCATACCCGACCACACACACCTCGGCCTCATCGCTCGCCAGTTCCCTGGTCTGGATGAACACGTTGTTTAGTGTGCCAGAGGGGTGCTTGAAGGAATGCGCGGATGGCGCTGCATGAATGACGTTGTTCTTCTCGATCAGCGTTCTCAAACCATCCCTCAAGAGAGCGCTCGGATCATGACGGTAGACAAGCTCTTTGCCGCCCAGCACATGAGGGGTGTGCCATGAGTGAGGCATCACCTGGCACGCCTCTACAACGCCTCTAGAGGCAGAGTGCTAGGCGCTGCAGGGCTTCTCCGACATCCACGAGATTACAGCCATACGACTAGGTACCAGCATCACGGCAGGGCCTATGCTCTATGGCAATCGCAGGGAGGCCTTTTGCTGTCAATGTTGAATGGCGCCCCGCTTTTGGCATCGCTGGCACGCAGGGTCAGCGAGGACTAGAAGCCGTTCTCGGGCATGGGGATTTCGGCCTAGCTCAAGTGGGGGCATAGACGATCATTCTGTTCTCATCTCCAATCCAAGATGATTGGAGACACCGCCCCTCACTCAAAGGCGATGAACAGATCAATTAATGGTTAAAGCGTTACTTGTTGCGTCGAAAATAAATGAGATGAACCAATAAGCGCCCTAATCTCATTGTTACATTATGTTACATTTTTTTCTGGTGAATTAACCGACGAGTATTAATTAAATTGGCGCTTTTTACTGATGTTACATACAGCCCCATTGAAGTCTGAGATCTCAATATTTATTTAATTAGTCGAATGGTGAAAGCCTTCAGAATTCTGCAGTCACGCCTGTAGCCCAACGGCAGCGCGGCCTCCAGAGGGAATCAGGATTAAATTAATATTTTTTGAAATCCACGGATACCCATAAAATTATTGACTTGGGAGAGCCGATTGACACGCCGGAACTTGGAAGTAAAACTTGCTGAATCTTGAAAGCGAGGACTACTCAGTGACAGATACAATTGACACAGTTGCTTCAGAGAACGAAGGGCGATCCGGCAAAGCACTTTGCAAGGACTCACAGCCACATCCGATAGCATTTCAGAAAGATGATGCCCACATGCAGGACGAGCAGCCTGTTTACAACGGCCAGAAAGTATCCGAGCTGATCCTCCATTGCCATATGCGCCCTAGCCTAACGATTGACAGCATGAAGAGGTGGGGAAAAAATATCGTCGATCTCACAAGGGCATCTGGCGGTAGCATCAAGCTGCATGCTGCACACGATCTGATTGCGAATGCTTTGGGTTACAAGAGCTACCTCAGAGCTAACGAGCTTAGAGGGGCGGACGACGTTGTGCCAAACTTATGGCAGGCCGAGGGCACTTGCGGGCTGCATTTGCTGACCATCAACGGCGGGTGGCCTTCTGAGAAGCCCTCTGAAGAGTTCAACCAGAGGCGAGCCTTTAACAAAGAGCGTGCGTTTGAGTCAATGCAAAACAAAATAGAGAAGCGCCGATTGAAAAATATCGAGCGACATTTGCGGAAATCTGGCGCTTACCCTCGTCCGTAATCGGGATAGGTTGGCCTATCAATCGCGTGGCCGATCCAGGCTGAGCGTTGGGGTATGCCCTTGAAGACCGCCAAGCCCTGGCCCACGAGAGTATTGTGGGCAAAAGGGCCCGCCTCGAGGTCACTCAGGCGACAATCCCATGCTCTAAGCGCATGATGAACTCTATCACCGTGTCAGTCTCCAGCCTGGTTGTGACCATGCTGGCGGGAGCTTTGCCATCAAACGCTTTGACTGGGTGAGACATCCAGCGCATTGCCGCATCAAGATCGCCGCTATACAAGCTCTTAGCTGCTTCGAGCACTTTTAGGTAACGGTCGTGTTGATCAGGGGACAAAGTACTCATGTGAGAGCGCGCTCCGCTTTGGCTGTGCCTGACGCCGGTCATGTGGCTGCGTCGAGCTGTGATTATGGTCGATTGCCGGGCGAGCGTCTGCTGCCATTTGCGACTCCCCAGCGCTGGGTTGCTTCTGAGCTGCAGCGCTTGGGGTTGCGCGCTTCAATGCCAACTGTTCCCGCATCCAGTGGCCTGCAGTGTCGAAATCTCGCATCATGCCCGCAAATTCTTCGTCAGTAAGAAACGCGGTCAGTCTGTCTGGCGTCACGGCGACTCCTTGTATGCGGCTGGTCGATCGGCGTCGGATTGATCCAACGGCGACCATGCACTCAAAAAACCAACCTAACATGGCACTACGGGAAGCTCCAGCGCACTGCCCGTGGCGTGAGTCCGCTGGCACGGATCAGGCGGGCTTGAGGAGCCGCAGATGACAGGTAGTCTGCGACTCCTGCGCAGCCCCCCAAAGCACACGACGATTGCTAGGTCGGGGCTGCCATGATGCTAGGCCAGCCCACGCGTGGTAACGCCAGTAAATCCAGCAGTGGGACGCTGAGGTCAAGGCGCCATCGTTGTGCATCCAAAATCGCCCGGAGTGCTGCCCTGGGGCGTCGACGGCACGAGCCTGCCTACCCACCGCCAGCTGCGCCCTACTCGCCCGCCTACCAGTCTCCGCTCGGATCGGAGTCGTCGGCTGCAAACAGGTCTTGGGGGCTAGATGGCCGCGCGGTCGTCCCCGGCTCGTCCTCATCCTCATCGCCCTGGTCAGCGGAGTCGAAGTACTCTTCATCCATGTCATCGAAGTCAAACTCGTCTTCGATGGCATCGTCGGAGTCGAAATCGAAGTCGTTGAGCGCTGATTGCTTAAGCTGGAAGATAGGCGGAAGCTGAGCCGCTTCACTGTAAAAGCCTACGCCAGCCGCCAGCATTGCGGCGAAGCATGGTTCTCCCTGGATGAATTCAAGGTTCGGGTTGGAAAGCCAACGCCGGCGCCCGCCTTCATAAGCCAGCATCCAATTGTTGCCTACAAGCGCCTGCCCCGTTGCCAACGGCTCGAGATCGGCAAGATTGACCTCGCCGGCCACCAAACCGGAGTGATTCAGATCCAGCGCGATGAGCGAGCACACGGAGCTCTCCATCTGGAGCACTTGCTGTACCAGTGGCGCCTCTAGGGAGATCCTGAGCTCCTTGCACAGCCATAGCAGCCAGGCCGTTTCACTGTGATGGTTCGCTGCCGAGGCTGACCCGAGGAGGTTCCTGCAGAAATCGCCCAGCGCTTCCAGGTTCAATTCATACTGATGGCGATGGTAGGTCACCAGGATTTGGGTGATCACTTGAAGTGTGTTGGGAAATCCATACCCGCATTTGAGCAGGTAGGCTTCGGCGATGGGCCAGTTGGATTTTTTGATAATCGTGGACGAAAGCTGCTTCATGCCATACTTGACCAAGCTTTCGTCCTTGAACCGCGCCTCCAGCGAGAACAGCACCTCAAAATAGTGGTGGATGTCGTCTTTTTGCTGACGGCGCTTCGGTGAGACTTTCAGCTTTTTGAGAGTGTATTTCCATGGCTCCTGGACGAGCTCGCGGACTTCAACAATCTTCGTTTTGGATGCATTGATCTGCAGTTCAAAGGCGCTGACGCACTTGATGATGACAGCCAGCGCGCGCTCAGCCTCTTCCCGGGTGTTGAAGAAGAACGTGAAATCATCGACATAGCGGAAGCCTTTGGGCCAGCCACCCAACGCGTCTCGAATGGAATCGTCAATCGCGACGCCTATCATCTCGGCGATGATGTGCGACGTATCCGGGCCAATCGGCAACCCAATGGTCTGCCCATCCTGCGTGCTCATGCAGCGCTGATCTAGGGCGTTACCGAAGTACTGATCGGATTTGCCCCTGTTTGCCTTGGCTAGCGCCTTTGTATGCAAAGCCCACGGAATCGTATGGGTGTAGATGGTGGGAAAATAGCTCGAGATATCGGTGACAAGCGCATACCGTGCGCCCGCCGAGCGGCGCACGCGCTCCTCGTACAGGTCTGTGAATTTCGTCAACTCAATCGCCCGCAGCGATCCTCCAGCCCCAGGAATGCTTCGAGAGATTTCACTCTTGTTGAAATGCTCTTGGATTTGCGGCCAGTACCGGCAGATGTCCTTGGCCAAACCATAGAAATTGACGGGGTTGGGTATAGAGGTGGTACGTCTGCTGTATGACGACCTCGCCACCGAAAATCGTTCGGACTGGGAAAGTATGCGCCCTTTTCCGTCCAGGGCTTCATCCCAGGAAGCTTGGAGCGCCCCGATGTTTTCCGCCAATTTCGTGGTACTGAACCCGGCTGGAAGCTGGATCGGGAAATACCCTCTAGAAAGCAAGTCCTGTAGCTGCATGTCTCTCCCTGGCGATCAGGTGTTGGTGAGTGAAAGGCCTGAGTTACGCAGCCTCAGTCTTTCCAGAAGGCATTCAGCCCCCGCATGGCAACACGTTTCAATCACATGTATGACGGCGGTGGTGATAACCCGGTAGCTATATGCCATGAAAGCATGGTGAAGGCTATTCGACGCCGCCGCTCAGCGAATCTTGCCCCTGCTGTATCTATGCTGCTTATCGGATCCCAGCTTCACGTTGCAAAGGCCAGATGAGGCAGCGCGCCAGGTTGCATGGGGCTTTCACCAGGAAGCGACGCCAGTGTGCAACCTGCGCCCCGACCAGTTGTCTTGCGATAACCCATAAATTGAACCAGCCTCCTTGATCCGGTGAGAACCTCATTGCCTTGCTGTGTGCGAACAGCGGCTTCAAAGCGCAGAGTCAACCGTCCTGGGCCTCGCTCTCTACCCTACTATCACGCCACCGGAAGCAAAGCCTGTCATCTTCGTCCATCACCCAGAGCCCAGACCAAATGGCTAGCCAGAATTGCGCCTTCACCAAGGCCGGCAGGCCCATTAACAGACCC
This sequence comes from Pseudomonas sp. NPDC008258, assembly GCF_042956345.1. Lineage (NCBI taxonomy): Bacteria > Pseudomonadati > Pseudomonadota > Gammaproteobacteria > Pseudomonadales > Pseudomonadaceae > Pseudomonas > Pseudomonas sp. NPDC008258. Next base: position 34,742 of record NZ_JBIBGE010000003.1, on the reverse strand, counting down.
AGCGCCTGCAATACAGGGCTCATGCTGAATTTCCGTTTTGAGGAGGCGAAGGGTGTGTAAACGCGGTACGTAGGTAGGCCGAACCTGAATCGCCAATAAAGAGCAATCTCGCTCTTGGCAAATTTGATCGCATTACAATTCCAGCGATTTCCCCAGCGGAGTCTCCACTCATCGCTCAAGAGCCAACTCTGGGTCATGCAGGACGTGACGGAATTCTGGGCAGGCAACTCAGCCCCCGTTGATTGCTGGATCACACACTGCCGCAGCTGGATCTCCTCTACCGAGAATGCAATGCCATACTCCTTACCGCCCACGAATGCCTGGACGGGGATATTCGTGAGGTTCCAGACGATAGGGCGAGTGTCCACATCGCATACCGATACTTTCTCCTGATAGCGAATGCCTGCTCCAATCGCCTCGAAATACAAGTCAACTTTCGCAAGGCTCTCTCCGGTTGCGCGCAGCGCCAAACGCGAGATCCTTGGCTCCGGATCTGTAGGCAGTGCAAGGCGTACCGAATACTCCAAGTGCTTACCCAAGGGATCCCACCGCGCTCCTAGCCGGTGGCGAATAGCCCATTTTTCATGTGACGCAGCATAGGTTTTGTACAGCAAGGCTTTGGTGACTCGCTGCCAAATCCAATCGGCAGCCTTGACTACGAGGTTGAATGGAACTGGGATATCCAAGCTTAACTCCTGGTTTCAGTGCAAAGGCTCGATGTCTGAGCAGTCGATCTTCGGGGCGTACTGCTGCAGTCACCGCATAGGCATGACAGCTGATACGGTACCCCCAGATTTCCGCGCCTAGATCAGCAATGGTGGGTGTCGGATCAACTAACCGGTGCCCGCTCCAAGCAACAGGCCTAAGTCGATGGCAAAGTGCTGATCGCGTATTTCTCCTGAAGCCTGCTCATTTATACTGGCGATCGCAAAGGCGAACACATGGTGGGTTTAGATGTTTATTGAGTTTGACCTCAACCGCAACGATTTTGATGCCTTGATGCGGCATTGCCAAACGTACAGGCCGGAAACCGGGGATGCCCGTGAAGATCGACGCTTGCTCGATGCCCTTGAAGTGCTGTTGGAAGCCATGAGGGGGTCTGATCAGTCCCCTGAGAGCTGAAAGCCAAGAGCTCTGCCCTAGGAGATCCATGGCGTGCATTTGATGCGCAGACGTCTATGTGGGCGCCAGCTCAGGCTGGGATATCGAGGCGCGAATGGATTATGTACGCTGAGCAGATCGCAGATCTGCCCAGAAAATCGTGTGTCTTCAAAATGAGCCTGCAGGGAGGCAACTTGGCCAAACTCGACTTTATTTTCAGTGTTCATATGTGTGCCCTCAGCGAGTCCATCTCTGTCATGCGAATGCTCGCAGAGCAGGCAGAAAAAAATGTGGCGCTTGCACTCAAGGAAGCCGAAGATTTGATAAAGGAGCATGAGCACGAAGAAGAAGCGTACGATCAGTACGGTGAAAGCTACGTGCGGCAACGGACTTTCTACTCATGTGGCGCTTCTATCGATTATGACCATGATGAAGTGTTATTGATGCACAAGTTTATGATTACCCAACTCACTCGACGCTCAGCATTTCTTACGATGTTTGGGTTGTTCGAACACCGTATGAGTCAATGCCTGGAGTTTATGCTTGAACTCACTGGGTTTGAGGGAAAGCTCAAGGGTATGGGGCCAATTGAAAAGGCCCACGATATGCTGAAAAAGGTCATTGGTGGCAAAGGCATCACAGACCTGGATCATCTGACTGTTATCAGGAACGTAATGGCTCACAGCGACGGCACCGCTAAGGGCTTCAGGGAAATAAGCACGCGCATTGGTAGAAAGAACACTTGGGAAAAAAGGGTCTTGTCAGCCATTCGCAAAACCGAGGGGGTGGGGGTGTCGGTCAACTCTTTTGACGGTGTCCTGATGGACGAACGCTTTTTGGAGTATGCCGCCGACGATTTTCAAAGGTACGTGGGAGAAATGGAGGCGGCAGTGCAGCGATATCATGCAAAATATGGGAGTGAACCAAGTAAAAACCGGCGCAAGGGGTGGTTGAGCAGGATAAAAGAGCATTGGTTTGTCAAAATGTTCGCCTAGTACTTTTCGAACCTGCCGAATGCCCTACAGAATAGATCGGAGGGCGCGCCTCTAACCTCAGTCTGAGGTATTCATGATCACGCCCCGATCCGACTTACGCTACGAATGATCTAATGCGAAACGCGAGAAGCGCTACTGCTACCACACCTACACATTGAGACCAAAAAGGCTCGAACCAGGCGTAGGTATCCTCGCCAAGCCAAACGCTGAACGCAGGCATGAGTGCGATCCAGGAGAGCCCAAGGCACACTGGCCAGCTGTAGCTGAGGCCCACGCCTAGTAGCCCTCGGCCCAGGCAGTATCCAAAGAGCCAGGCTAGAGCCAGCCTCCCCAAGACAACACCGGTCGTGGCAATGTCCAGATGTACCTGGTCGGCCAACGTGACCACGGCACAGAAACACAAAACCACGGCCAAACAGATCAAGATTCCGGCAGGCGAGCTGCTGCTGTAACTTCCACGCATTGTTGTACCTCACTGATGAACGGTGATGTATCAATGCCCTTAAGCTGTTTCGATTTCAACTCAACCTGGAGCACTTTCTCCCAGGTCTCCTGAAACCGCTTGATGCCGGTGCCCTTTCGGGGGATCCACCCTACCCTCTGCCTCTCATGCCCCCTGTCTGAAGGCGTGTCATAGATCGGGCACCGACTCCGTGATCGCGGCGGTCAGACCTGCCCGCCAACATGCACTCGGTTGTAACGTCTTGCTCGGTTCAGTTGCTCCATGCATCCATCCTCGATTCACCGCCCGCCTGGATAACCTGTACGGGCTTTATGGCTTGGATCAACTCTATGCCCGAATCAGGCCAAGAAGCCGACGAGAATTCGACTCCAGAATATGCATGGCGTCTGTAGGAGAGACGTCCCATGCCTTCCCCAGCATCTGCGCGGTCTGACCTGCACTCCACGGCATGACACTGGCGCCATCTACCTGCGCAAATGGCCCATCGCTTTCAGGGACGACCCGATCGCGGGGGAGTTTCTTGGTCAAGGCCTGCCCCGCTGCCGAGTTGAAGGCTGCTGGGCCAATGCTGAACCAGCAATCCTGTGCTATTGCCGCCTTGAGCTCCGTGGTGGTTCCAGTGAACCAGTGCAGCACCGCAGTACCGTAGCCCGGATGATCGTGCAATACCGCCAGCACATCCTTAACGGCCTGACGCGAATGGATGCTCAGTACTCGACCGCCGAGGGCTGCGCACTGCGCCACGACGGCAACAAACACGCTGCGCTGCACATCGTAACTCGCCTGAAAGCGCTTGGAGCCATCCAGGCCGACCTCGCCCACTGCCTTCACGTGTCTGATCTGCTCAAGCAGCATGTCGAGCTCAGCGTGACGGGCGCCAACGATCTCCGGGTGCAGTCCGGGAGTGATCAGCACCTTGTCGCTTCCACCCAGCACTCTGGACGTCGCGCTGAACGCTCGGGGGCTGGTGGTGACAAGCCACGTGAACTCGTTCCTCTCCTGTGCCTGTGCAAAAACGTCACGGGCATTGGGGTAAAGGTCGAGGTGGCAGTGGAAGTCCATCAAAGTACGCCATCTCCAGTTAACAAGGCTTCAAGTTCATTAATGCCATTCGTGAGCACTGAGCGATACTGTGGGCGCTCATCGACTGGAGCAAACGCGAGCGAGGCGCCCAGGAATCTGTCGATACCCTTAGACCGGGTCGTCAAGACAGCCTGTGCCACAGCCATGGGATCATCAGGGCCGCTGGACTTGTCGCTCCCGACCAGGCTGGAATACACATACTGGGTGGCATCATTCCCGCCCGTCCATGCTGTGAACGCAGCGCGACGAATCATACAAGGTACGCAGCGTCCGCAGTGCGTGCGGTTATAGGTGCGGAAACGCCCACAGCTGGTCGTCTGCCAGGCCAACTGCTGCAGGCGCACCGGATCAAGGCAGTCGTTCATCATTTCGCCCTTGGTCTTGAACCGATAGGGTAATTCCAGCTGCACATGCACTCCAATGCCGTCCAGCACCTGCTGGAGCTTGGCTATGAACAGTGGGTGCGTCGTGCGAGTGCTCAAGCTCGATACGCGCCCGGGGACAAGCGGCGGATTCACGCAGATGAACCCGTTCTCAGGAATGAACAACGTGGGGCGAGGGTCGGCCAGCCGCGAGGTCGCCAGCACCGCGAACGCATAGAACGCCAAGGATCGGGCACGGGTTGAAGGTTCTTTGGGGCCCTTGAAGCTGATGCCGTGACTCCACTGATAATGAGCTCCATCGCCGCCTAGCAGCTGGGCGTAATCTCGCTGGCGCTGCGAGTCCTCATGCGCCAGTTGCGAGACAAACAAGGGACGCCGCCCTTGAGCTACCAGATCGAGACCGCCGATCAGGCTATCAAGGCCTCCCGACAGCAACGACACGCAGTCCTGAGGTTTGGCAACGAACTTTCCTTCAGGTGGCGGCATGCCCGCGCCGGTGAAGATAAGCGTCCAGTAATCCCCGGTCAAAACCTTGAGCAGCTGTTCCAGCTCGGCTCTGTAAGGCTCCCATCGCAGCGGCTCATGCAAGCCGACGCTGAGCTCAATCGTACGCGTCCAACCATCGGCGCTGGTCTTGCGCATCCCACACAGATCAGTTGCGCACACCGCCAGGCAAAACTGAACGAAATCCCAAGTGGCCGGGCTAGGCCGGAAGCCTTTGCGCTTGAGGGATCCATGCCAGCCCTTGGCAATGGTACCAACACCCTCTCGCCGGGCGGACTTGAAGTACGAAAAGGCGCGTTCGCCCGGTTGAAGTTCAGCGGGCAGCTGGTCAGCTCTTGCGCAAATTACCTTGATCATTCTGCAAAGACCTCCAGCGCGCCCTGGAGGACTGTTTGCGCCAGGGTTTGGCAATCCAATCGTTGGCCTGCTAGTCCTTCCATGATCCGCTCTACCTCACCGTGTACCCATTCCTGAACATCATTTCGAAGCTCTTGCACTTGAAGGGGCGAATACTTCAGTTTTTCGTAGGTCTGGCCTAGTTGCTCGTCGAGTCGGTTGCACACAGCGTTACCGATTGTGAAACCGATGACCGAGTTGATCTGGTCATCGGTGAGGACGAAAACATCGACGTCTGGATCTTTTTGGTACAGCAAGGCCATCGCGTCCGACCCTGCGTTGCGCAGCGACTCATCATCGATGCTCCCGGTGTCAGGCATGACTTCCTTGATGAGTTCAAGTACCAGGTCTTCTGCCGAAAGATTCTGGCCACGTACTCGCTGCAGCCAGTCGATCGCTTGCTGGGTGCTGCCATCTCGGATGGCTTCGAGGAACTCGCCCAAACGGCCGGCGCCCTGAGCAACTCCGCGCATTGTTCGCGCGGCTCGAGCCGAACCGCCCATCCCCTTATTGATCATGCTACTGGCGGCCCCACGGAGCGCGTCCCTCCCACCACCCGAGAGATACTTACCCAGCTTGGCGCGAGCCGGCATGAACCGGCGATCGGGCGCTACATCACACTCCGGGCCAGCCTCGGCATTATCGTCTTGGCCACCAGGCGTGTCGTCGGTGCCTTCGGTTTCCGTTGTGCCATCTCCGGGCCCTGCCCCCGCGCCCTCCCCTTGATCCAGCCACTCTGGATCGAAGGGTGAGCCTGCTTTACCACCACTGCTCGAAGTTGAGGTACCCATCAGCTTGCATTCCTTAGCGCCCGATCGATTGCGTTCTTCGTATTCCCCGCGACTTCTGAATTCTCCATCCAGGCCTTGAGAACATCTGTGGCCCAGGGCTGGTTGGCGAGAGGGGGAATGATCCCTGGCCCTACCGATTTCGCTGGTGCTTGGGCCAGTAGGACAGCGGCGCGTTTACCCAAGGATGTGTGCACCTTGCAGGGTTCAATTAGCATGACCATCTCGGTCTTATTCTTCCAAGAGCGGGAGGTGACGGTGCCCTGCCAAGCCTTCACCATGGCGAGCTCAGCCTGCGTGGTATCCAAGGCCCGGATGGCCTGGGTCAGTGGATTGTTACCGCTGGAGGCTGTCTTCAGCATGTCCCGAAGCTGTCGCGAAGCAGGCGTCATGTTGTCATCCCCGAAGTCTCGGGTAGCCGAGTCGCGACTCAGGTGAAGCAATGGACGCAAGTCCCTGGATCCCAGCGCAGGGGCTAGCTGTAGCCACTCCCTCACAAAAAACTCATCCGGGAAGTTCTCAGGCAGGGCTGCTTCGACGGCGGCAAGAGACTCAGCCTCCAGAAGGACGGATACTTCGCCGTCATTGTCGGAAGTCACCAGTGAGGACAGCGTTTTGGCGAGGTCTTCGTTGCAGCGTTCAAGCAGGTGCCATTTGGCCAACGCAGGGACATCTAGCTTGATTCCCTGAGGCGCCGCCAGCGACTGACGCAGGAATACGGTATTCAGGAACCGCTTCATCAGTCGCGGGTTAGCACTGATGGCGGTGGAGTTGAACATGAGCGGCGCCAGCCCCTCGGCAAGCTGCATAAGCTCCTGAAGTCTGAGATCACCATCGACGAGCTCAAACAGGAATTCGGTGGTGATCGTCTCGCCCTGCCAACTCTGACTCAGCCTTTTGGGGATGAGCAGTTTGGCATCCTCAAACTTGTCTTGCGAGAACGCTCCAGCTCTGGCCTCGCGCTCGAGCAAGAGCAGAACCAAGTAAGCCTTGGCCTCATTCACGCCAAGACGAGGTACGTGCAGAGGTACCTGAATAAGCTTATCGAAGTAGTTGGTCGCGATGTCGTCGTTGATATCGGTTCCTTCGAAGTGCTTCTTGACCGCACCGCGAATGAAGTCATTGTCGGCAGCGATCACGAATGCCGTGCGCTTGAGGAACAGCAGAAGGCGGATCGACTCCAGCGTCGAGATGGCCGTTTGAGGTAGGCACCTGTCGAGATCATCGACAAATACGACCAAAGTCACCCCGAGCTCACCGAGCAACTGCTCCAGCGCATCGCGGAATGCCTGGATCTCGTTCGGCAGAGACATGGGGTTGGCCGGGTTCAAGATACCGAGCGATTTGAGACCAAAGTAATCTGCAGCCCCTTCGTCATCACTACCCTCGGCGTCGCCACTTTTTGCGCCAGCCGCCTGGTCTTCTCCAGCATCCCCTGTTGAGGATTTGAACCAGCCCATGGCTTTGACGACTGCCTTACCCACCGAGCCTATGGGCAACCCGGTCTTGATGGTGAGCGCTGCCTCAGTGCTGACCTGTACCAGCTTGAGCAAATTGATCCTGCGCATCAGGTCGACAGCTTTGTTCCACAGTGTCTGATCACCTTTGGCTAGCTTGAGCACCTCATCGCCAACGATCTGCAGTAACGCACTGCGAGCGCTTTCAAAATCTTGATAAAGCCAAGGGTTGAACGTGATGACAACGTAACGAGTGTTATGAGTGGTGTTTGCAGAATCTGATTGGGTGACGGTAGGAGGTGTCGCTGCACCAGTAGGCAGGTCGGCCAGGCGTGAGGCAATCATCTTCACCAAGGAGGATTTGCCCGCGCCCCAGCCACCTGACACGCCGATCGAGATGGGCTCGCCAGCACTTTGTTTTAGAAGACTCGCGCACGCATCTGCGACTACCCCAAAATTCAGGTAGTCCGTCGTGGTTTCGTTATCGTGCCACATGAGCTAAATCCATTTTCTGAGGCGATCGAACCGTCGGCTACGCGGATCCATCGCGATAAGAGGCAAGGCCCGGATTGTAGGCAAGTAGATAGCCATGTGCCATCCACTTGCGACATTCAGCAAGGTCTTGCAATGAAAAAGCGCGATTGATCGGTACTACCACTGACCGTCTTTGTGCACTGGAGTGTGGTTTCTCGAACCGGAGCCCCTACCCTGGTTAAGTGAGCGGAGCACGAAAAACACACAGAGCACAAATGTACTCCTGCGTGCGCACATCGTGTGATGCCGATAGAATCCAGCAGATGACCTTGGCCCGAAAGATCATTTCAGGAAGGATTGATGTCACTTAAATCGTCATTTGCGAGTGTGTTGCGGGCAGTACGAAGCGTGCGTAATCTCAGCCAGAGTGGGTTTGGTGATGTAACGAGTCGCACCTACCTGTCCAAGCTCGAGACCGGAAAATCAAGCATTACCCTAGACAAGCTTGATCAGCTGAGCGAGCGCCTTGAATTAAGCCCACTCACCCTCCTCACACTGACGCTGAGCGAAAGCACGGGTCAGCCGGCGCAAGAGCTGATCGTCAAGTTAAGGTCAGAGTTGGAAGACCTCCAACAGAGTGGTGGGCTGTCCGATTTACGTGTCCCTGCGTGGGAGTGCCCTGCAGCCAGGCCCAAATCATTGCCTGCTCACAAACCGCGCCGGCCCCAGAGCCCTCCCTCCTCGGCCCTGCAAGCTGAGTTGTCGTTCATGGATTGATGGGCCACACAGCAGAACTCGGGGTGGCCAACGACTTTGGAATCTCTCGGAGGGCCGACTGCATCAATTGCCGGAGCCAATGGACAACCACCTGATCTGGCTATACCTACGAAATTGCCACTTGCCCGGAAGCGAATAGCACCAAGGCTTCGTCAACAGGAGTATTGCCCTGGGTAAGCTCAAGGACGACTCGCGCGAGTTGAGGTTTCTCAACGAGCCCTACAAGCGTTGCAGCCACATCCTCACGTGATACCTCCCCGTAAGGAATAACCAACCCCACTCGAACAAGACCGCTTCCTGGCTGATCGGTCAGCGTGCCCGGCCGCAGGATTGCCCAATCAAGAGAGCTTTGAGCCAGATACACATCAGCACGTTTTTTGACAGCCATGTAGTTCTCGAAGGTATCAGAGACATGCTTGCCCCTCCCCGCCTCTGGGAAGGCAGATACCAGCAGGAAGCGCTTGATACCAGCGAGCGTCGCAGCTTCTACGGAGAGCTCAAGACCTCGACCATCAATGGCATTAGTCATTTCCGGCCCACCCTTGCCACCAGCGCCGGCGGTGAAGATAACGACATCGCATCCAGACATCAGCCGCGCTAGGTGATCGACAGTCAGCTCCTGCAAGCTGCCATTCACGGGCAGAGCCCCCAGACGCTCAAGCTCCGTTCCCTGATGTATCTGACGATGCATTGCGACTGGTTTATGACCTCTCAGCACAAGGTGCTGAATCAAGCGCCGACCGATCTTCCCCGCACCTCCAACAATAAAGACGCTGCTCATAGTTTTTGTCTCCTTTTCAATACCGGCCATATCCGTACTCAGTTCAGGCCTTTGGCGATCCTAACCAATTGTCCTGCCCCCTCATCCAGTAAAACGAGATCGAGGTGGTCAATGCCCCATTTAAACTTGGACTTGGCTGGAATATTGCCTTCACTATAAAGCGTCTTGGCGAATTCAAAGTTGCGCAAATTCTCCTCATACCACTTAATCTGGCGAATGTAATGAAAAGCGGTCTCGACCACGGCAATAGGTATTCCTGACCCTGAAATTCCCATGCCAGCCATTCCACCAATATACATTTGTCCAGGCAGCACGCCCTCGGCCAACCTCCTCTCAAAAGTCGACCACAGACGCCGTCGCTCAGAGGTCATCTTGCCTTGAACATTCCTCTCGAATGCATCGTGAGTAAAAAGTCCAATAATTTCAAACTCATCACGTCTCACGAGAGCAAATAGAACTTCATTGGTACGCTTGCAATGACCACCGGGCTCCAGTGTCAGACCTAGATGAAAATGATGGAATCCCATCGCATTCAACAAAAAATCCTTATCCGCCCAAAGCCCCTTCGGATGATTTTTGTCGGGAATAGTAAAACCTTCAGACCTAGCCGATAGTGAAAGATAAGGGGTGAGATCCTCTCCGGCTGTAACTGAATTTAGAAATGCCTCAATGTTGGGTGCTAGAGCTTGAGCCCTTGGATCATGTCTTAAGGCTTGAGCTCGGGTCACTCGGCGTGGCCGTTGACCGACCAGCCGCACTCGCCACCCCAGGAACGTAATAAGAAGATCAACAAGACGCATCTGCTCGAGTGCTTGCAGAGTTGCCTTATTGTTAGGGAATCTTGGGATCGAATCCACAAGATCTTTCTTGAATTTTTTGATGCGAGGAGATTCAGCGGTAATTTGATCCATCAATACATCTCCACGATGAGCTTTATCGGTACCTACGCGAGCTTTCATGGCCATAGTATATGCAAGCGGAAAGCTCCATCTACTTTCATTGTACTCACCCTGCTCGTTGACGCGAAGCGTAGAGCAGGAGCCGGACACCTTGCCCCCACCACAGGATGATCAGTCATGCATGCTGGGGTCACCGAGAAATCATTCAATAGCTCTCAAATGGCCACAATGCTTCCCAAACGGCCAACATGCACCCAATCCATAGAGTTTCCCTGCGTCATAGTGACACAATGCCGCCCGGCCTAACCCAGCGCTTGAGCATAAAAATATAACAACCTGGTTAGAGCAAAGTTGAAACGGCAGGTTACTACAATTCGGAAGCCCAACAATGACTTTCCCGCCCGAACAAATACAAGACTCAACAACTGCGCCATTGAAGCGTCAGTTCAAAATGCATGATGCGTTCACGCTCGCATTTGTTTACATCTCCCCAATTGTTGCTCTGTATGCAGTCTTTGGCCTAATCGTGCAAGCAGCTGGCCCAGCCGGCTGGTGGGTCTTCCCTGTGGGCCTGGCGCTTCAGCTGATGATCGCTCTATCCCTCGGCATTATGGTCTCTCGCTGGCCCATGCAGGGTGGTAGCTACCAATGGGCGAGGCGGATGGTCGGCGACAATTACGGATGGATGACTGGATGGTTTTACCTCTGGACTCTCATCTTCGTATTTGCCTCGAATGCATACGCGATTGCATCGTTCCTTCCAGCAGCGCTGGGCATCGAGCCCTTCAGTCCTACCACCCAGATCTTCATCGCGCTTGTGATTATCTGCGTCGGGACAGGCCTCAATCTGCTCGGCCCCGCCGCGCTGAAATTCCTGGGCAAGCTCAGCTTGGGCGCCGAAATCATTGGGTCGCTGGGTCTGGCAACCGTGCTCCTCATTTGGCACCGCAAGCACGATCTGAGCATCCTTTTCGAGACCGCAGGTGCAGGCGGCGACAACTACGTATTCGGCGGCCTCTTGGTGGCCGTAGGATTTGTGGGCTTCGCATTTGCAGGCTTCGAATCCGTCTGCAGCATGGCTGAAGAAATCGAGGAGCCAGAGAAAAACATTCCAAGGGCCATCACCGGCGCTTTGTTTGCCATCGGCTTAGTCGTGAGTTACTGCGCACTCGCCTTGATCCTCGCCACTCCGGATTTCGGTGCAATCGTCAGCGGAGCAGTGACTGACCCTGCCGCGTCGACCATCCAAGATGCCTTTGGCCCGGACATCGCACGCGTGTTTTTCATCCTGGTAATCGTCGGCTTTGCAGCCTCCATGATGATGGCGCAAACCAGTGTATCCCGGGTCATGTGGGCCTTCTCTCGCGACAAGATTCTGCCGGGTTCGAATTTCCTCTCCAAGCTCTCTGAGCGTCACGGCACTCCGAACAGGGCGGTGGTCATCGTCGGCATTGTTGCCATCTTCGTGACTCTCTTGGCGTTTTCTGAGCGCGTCTATGCCACCCTGATCTCGTCCGCAACAGCCTCCTTCTACATCACGATGGGCTTTGCGGTGTTCGGCCTGCTCTTTCGCATCATCATCAAAAAGTGGAAATCAGGAGTGTTCAACCTGGGCATGCTTACTGCTCCGGTGGTGCTCACTGCGACATGCTGGATCCTTTTCGAAATTGCTAACTCGGCATGGCCTCGCGCGGTTCCAGGTCAGGCCTGGTATGTCACCTGGGCGGTGTTCATCGGTGTTTCCTTGATCGCGTTTGTTGGCCTACTCATCTGGCTGACCATCCGTAAAAACCTGCGCAATGCTCAGTCCCTTTCGGAGTCAGCGGATCACATGATGCCCGAGGCGGCTCACGCCTAATTGAAGGTGCCAAGGACGGCACTCCTATTACTCCCCCCCTCACAGCACTCCCATAGTAACCGCCCAGATTCGAGAGATTTGGGCAGCTAGCCCATCCCCATCTCAGAGCAGTCGCGCCCTTGAGCCTGCATGACCCTACTCGCCATTTTTTGGCCTTCCTCGCCATATCCAGCCCTCTGTTCATTGCCCAAAATCAATGCAGCCTCTTGAGAAATAAACGAGGTAAGCCAGGGAGGCCCGAATAAGAACAATGCTGGGGTTATCCCCGTCCAGTCGTCAGCCCGCTGACGCGAAGCATCCTGCCAAGATCGCATGCCGCAGGCGTGCAATAACAAAACAGAGGATGAAGTAATGTCTTCCACCCCCGATATCCATTTCGCTGCGTCGCGCCTACAAAAAGCTTCCGCCCTCCTGATCCCCTGCTTCGCCTACGTCGCCATCCTGGGAATCCCGATCACCTTCACAGGTATCATTGAAACCTTCGGGATCGATCCCGCACAGGCCACTATTGCCTCAACGGCCGAGATTGCCTGCATTGCGTTTGCCTCTATCTGCATGTCATTCGTCCTCGGCCTGATGAACCGAAAGACCCTGTACGTGCTGGGCATCCTGATGGCTATCGCAGGCCAGGTAGGTACTCTGGCGTCCAATGACTTCAGCCAGGTAGTCTTGTATCGAGGCCTCGCCGGACTCGGTGAAGGGCTTTGCATCGGCCTCGGCTTCGCCAGCCTGGCGCAATTCAACGGCGGCACGAAGCTGCTGGGTTACAGCTCAGCCATCAGCGCCGGTGTGACGCTCAGCGCGTTTTTACTGGTACCTGCACTGCACGAGGTACTCGGTACCAAAGCTGTATTCTGGGCGCTCGCTTTTGGGTATGCGGTATTGTTTCCGCTCGCCTTCGCGCTTCCGAACGTGAGTAAAATCCAGCATATCGAGCTGCCAAAGCCCACTTCGTCAATCAGCGTGCGCACCATCTCCCTCTTTGTTCTTTGCCTGCTGAGCAGCATTGGCGCTAATACGTTGTGGTTGTATTTCGAGCAGGTTGGCCAGCAAGCAGGACTCGATTTCGCGGGTGTTGGCCTGGTCGGTTCTGTAGGCATGTTCTGCTCAATATTCGTGCCTCTCTTTGCCAACAAAGCCTTCGCCAAGTTCAAGAATGCGATTCCGCTCCTAGCCGCTTGCCTCTTGATGGCAGTCACGTCCTACCTCTACGTGAAACCCAACCTGTACGTCTACTGGACGGTGGGTCTGTCGATGACGTTCCTTTACGTCTTCCTCCTTGCCTATGCCCGTATGTACTCCTCCGAGATCGACAGCACTGGCAGAACTACAGCCGCAGCCAGTGGCGCGGACTCATTGGGTATGGTGATCGGCCCAATGGTCGTTGCTGTCACCCTGCAGTTCGACAACGGCTACGGACAGCTCGGCGACTTTGGCGTGCTCATGCAGCTCCTCTGCATCATCCCAGCGGCGTTCATCCTCGCAAAAAAGACTAAATCGGCACCTCTGCATTCGTAACCTGCGCCCATCTCCCTGGCCGCTAAAGGCAGCCAGGGAGGACTCGCTCACTTGCACAGCAATTCGAACCTACGCCGACGGGAAATGACCGACTCACGCAGCTTGTCATAGACCCAATTGAACGCCACGGTATAAGGCAAGAACATGAGGAGCAATCCGATATCGAGCAGGAAGGCCTGGATCAACGATACGGAAAGCCACCAAGCCATTAATGGAACGACGACCAGTATCAAACCAGCCTCAAATAGAAGTGCGTGTGTAAACCTGACCAGCATTGTACGACGAAGTTCTAGACGTACTTCTACAACATCGAATAGAAAGTTGAATATCAGGTTCCAAACAATTGCCATACCCGAGATCACGAACGTGAGAAGCCCGACGCTTGCCAACGATCCCCCCGTAAACCAACTGATTACGGGGGAAAAGGTCACAACTGCCACGACCTCAAAGACAAATGCATGGAACAGTCGTTCAAGAAAACCACGTTCGACATTCATAGATGTCACCACGAGCACTCGGTTATCAATTGCCTTCGATTGTACTCACCTCACAACCACTAGCCAGTTAGCAGCCATCGGGTGAGCCGATATGTATCACTCCTACGAAATACTTGAAGCCCTTGTCCACTCCGAGTCATGCGGTTCCTTCAGCGCGGCCGCCAGGCACCTTGGAAAACGCCAATCGACCATCAGCGAGCTGGTGTCCAGGATAGAGACAGACATCAATACGGAGATTTTCGTTCGAGGAGCTCGATCACTGAAGCTCACTCCCGCAGGGGCGATCATCTTGAAATATGCCCGGGAGGTTCTCACTTCAGCAGACCGGCTCCGCCTGCAGACAGATGCGATTTCCCAGGGGCAGGAGCCCAAGCTGACCTTGGTGCTATCGGACACCTACCAGCCCGGACAATATCAGGAGAGGTTGCAGGAACTAGACCTGCGGTATCCAGAACTCCAATTCGAATGTCTTATCGCTGAGAACAAAGACGTTGTGAGCCACATCAGCCAAGGTCGCGGCCAGTTGGGTTTGACTGAAGCCCAAAGCCACTACCCTGCAGACATCTCCCACGCTCGGCTCGCCCAGAAATCTCATTTCGGACTTTTTGTGAAAGCAGGGCATCACCTGCTGACGTTATCCACCGTGCGCCAAGAGCACCTGGGCGACTACCGGATGCTGCGCCTTAGCAGCCTGGCCACAGATCATGAGGAAGTCCATGCCGAGGTGACCCAATCTTTGAAAACGTGGTCGGCCCCAGACTACCTCACCCTCTTGGAAATGGCGGCGATGGGCTTCGGCTGGGGGATCCTGCCCAAGGCGCTTGTAGAGGCATATGGCAATGATCGCCTGGAAGAAATCACTGCTCTAGGCTGGCCCAAACAATTACCCGTCGACGTCATCTGGTCACGAAAGCAGCTGCTCGGGCCAGCAGCTATCTGGCTACTGGAGCGCCTCATGGCTGAATAGGTCAGCCAGCATCCTGGCACCAAGAGATATCCGCAAACATTGCTTGCCACTCACTCTCATCGATGTCCATGAAGCCGAAGAAACGCAGGAAGAAAGCACCTTCGGTCGCCAGGAATGCAAGCCTGGCCCGTTTACCCTCCTCCGTCGACGCATCGATCCCCTCAAGCCGTTTCCGGTACCAATCTCGTACAGAGAGTAAATGGTCTGGGGAATCGATTAGAGCTGCCAGCAAGCTCGCAGCTTTGCCCTGTGAAGCAGCGTCGTAAACTCGAGTGCTTTCGACATGAGCTGCGATCCTGGCCTCGGGTACGGCCTCCTCCCCAGCCAAGGATTCGATAGAGAAATCGTAGGTTTTCTGCCAGCGCTTCAGCATGGCATCAATCAAGCTCTCCTTGTTCTTGAAGCAAGACTGAACCCCACCCTTGGTGATGCCTGCAGCGGTCGCAACCGCGTCGATAGTTAGGCTACCGACCCCTCCAGTTGCCACGATTTCCTCGGCTACCCGCAACACTTCGTCACGGTCAATCGTCTTGCGTCGCCCCATGGCTCTTGACTTCCTAAATACGAATACGCTTATATTGCTATATACGAATACGCCTGTATTGATATTTTTCAACGGCACAGCCTTGAACCCAAGCGCAAATGATACGGGAAAGTGAGCTTCACACGCTTGGTAAGGCCTGGATGCCGATATGAGGAGTGGTGATGGGTCAAAGAAAGCGAGTCGTGATTGTTGGCGCAGGCTTTGGTGGGCTTGCTGCCGCGAAGGCTATGGCCGGGAAAGACGTTGAGGTAACCCTCGTCGACAGGACGAACCATCACCTCTTCCAGCCGCTTCTTTACCAGGTTGCCACCGCCACCCTTTCCCCGGCCGACATCGCGTCGGCGACCCGTACCGTCGTACAAGCGGAGAACGTGCAGGTCATCATGGACGAGGTCGTCGGTGTTGAGACCGAGCACAAAATGGTGATGACCGCGTCCAGGAAGAATCTTCCCTATGACTACCTGATCCTCGCCACCGGCGCCGATTACTCATTCTTCGGCAACGACGCGTGGGCAAAACATGCCCCCACCCTCAAGACACTTGAAGACGCCCTGTCGATTCGCGAGAGCTTGCTTGCGAACTTGGAAAAGGCCGAGCGGAGTGTCATGACTGAAGAGATCGAGTCTCTCCTCACATTCGTGGTGGTTGGCGGCGGGCCGACAGGGGTGGAGATGGCGGGAGCGATTGCGGAGCTCGTTCGCTCTGCCCTCTCCAAAGACTTCAGAAATCTCGATCCCTACATGGTGAAGATCCTGCTGGTCGAAGCCGGCCCTTCGATCTTGTCAGTATTCCCGAAGCACTTGTCGGCCTATGCGGTCACTGCACTTGAAAAGCTCGGTGTAGAGGTACTGCTCCGGTCGCCCGTGACTGCTATTGATGCTGATGGCATCGACCTTGGTGATCAACGAATCAATAGCCGGAATGTCATGTGGTGTGCCGGCACTCAAGCTCGTCCTGCAGCGAAATGGGTAGGCGCCACCGCCGACCGGAACCTCGCTGTAAAGGTCTCGAAAAACTGCTCAGTCCTCGGGCAGCCAGACGTCTTCGCGATTGGCGACGTTTCGAGCTTTGACTCTGGAAAAGGGCTGCGCTTACCAGGCCTGGCTCCCGTTGCAAAACAGCAAGGTCGATTCGTTGGGAAGCTTCTGCTCGACCGGATAGCAGGCCGAGCCGAACCCGAAGTGTTTGTTTACAAGAACTGGGGGACGATGGCCGTCATCGGTCGATCCCACGCAGTCGCTGACTTTGGAAAGATACGCCTGAAGGGGTTCGTTGGTTGGCTGGCCTGGTCACTTGTGCACCTCATGCTCCTGATCGACTTCCGAAGCCGTGCATCCGTCTATCTACACTGGTCGTGGGCATGGTTCACGCGTGGACGTGCGGCCAGGCTGCTGACCGGAGTGAAGCGCGACGTTAAAGCCTCAAGCACACCCGCTATCGCTAAACCAGTTGATTCTTAACGAGAGGAAAAATCATGGCTTGGTTCTACCTAATTCTCGGCGGCATATTCGAGGTAGGTTTCACAACCTGCATGCGTTACACCGAAGGGTTTAAAAATGTCCCTTGGACAATCGCATTTGTTGTGTGTATCGGCCTGAGCATGTTCTTCCTGGAGGTAGCGGCTCGAACAATTCCTCTGGGTACTGCCTATGCAGTTTGGACAGGCATTGGCGCACTGGGCACTGTAGCAATCGGCATGATTTGGTTTGGTGAACCAAGTACAACCATTCGAATCCTTCTCGTTCTTGGCGTTGTTGCCTGCATCGTTGGACTCAAGCTTACTTCAGGCCATTAACATCATATCGGCGCACCTACCTGGCGCGCCGAACACAGTGGAGAAAACAATGGATATTGAAAACGAATGGATTGGCTGGACAATTTGCATGTTGATAATCGTCGCCGGCTGCCTCATTCATGGCATATCCGCACTTCCATCTGGCGATATCAAAAAATCGAAAGGTTCAAAGTCGAATCAGGTGAATGATCGGGGTTGATTGAGCTTTCGTACCAAGCCTTGAGATCTCTGCCTCGCAATCTGCGAGCTCATTATCCCACCATACCAGTATTGTTTTTATAAGCTTCGTCATTTGGAAATCCTCCGAAGGAAACCCTTTGTCGAGCATTGGTGCCTGCGAGTCAAGCATATAGCGGCGTCTTGGCCGAACAGGATCCTTTGTGACCCTTTCGGCCATATTTTACAAAGCGCGCATGCGTCAAAATCGCGCACTCGCTCGCAGAACCAATAGCGCTAACTCTAAAAACAAACTGGTGTGCTCGTGCAGTTATCAATCAAAAATAAGATCGTGATACTCGCAGGACTCAGTCTACTGACAGTAGTAGGCGTTCTCTTGAGCGTCAATTTTTCTCAATCGCAGAAGAGTATCGGCTTTGTCAAGGAAAAAACCTTGATACTTGCAGATGATGCTGCCATTGAGAGAATGAAGGCTTACAGCGAAAATCAGTCCTTAAAGATTCAGGCGTATTTTATCCGAGCATTCTTGTATGGTGGTGGAGTTCTTAGTCAGCTTTCACAATACAAAACGGACGCTTCTAAATTCTCGCTATCTCACGAACAGCTGAGAAGCATGCTTCATGCACAGGTTCAGAAATCTCTGTCCAGCAATAGCTCCCTGCTGAGCATGTATACAGTTTACGAACGTGACAAGCTTGATGGTGACGACAACAGTTTCCAAAATCGAGAAGATGTAGGAAGCATTGATAGCGGCCGGTTCTCTAGCTATTGGACTCGACGCAATGGCCGGATAAGCCAGTTGTCGACACTTGAGGAGACCATGAGCGACACCAGTCCCATGCTGGACGGTACGCCATTCAATGCTTGGTACACCTGCCCTATCAGCTCGCTGAAGCCTTGCATGCTCAACCCCTACATTGAGGAGCTTGGCACACAGAAAAACCTGATCACATCCATCACCTTCCCCATGCTGGAGAACAATAAGCCGGTAGCTGTGCTTGGCATGGATATTGGTCTTCAGCGGCTGCAAGAACTCGCTACGGAAGGAGCTAAATCGATTTTCAATGGTCGAGCTAGCATCAGCATTCTCAGCTCAGGCGGCCTTGTCGCGGCCTACAGCAAGGACGCCTCATTCCTGGGCAAGCCTGCGCAGGAAATCTACGGTTCACACACTCCAGAAATCCTGAAGGCTGTGTCATCGGAGAACTCGACAATCATTCGAGCGGATGAGGCGCTGAGGATCGTCAGTCGGTTCTCGCCCATCCCTGAGAGCAAACCGTGGCTGGTCGTAATCGAAATTCCGACATCCATGTTGTTCGAGCCTTCTCGCGCCCTTGAAGGAGAGCTCGACCAGCAAGCAAAGACATCACAGCGCAACAACTTTCTAGCCGGTCTCGCTGCTGCTCTAGTCGGTTTGATTCTGATGGGCATCATGGCACGACGCGTCACACACCCCATCGGCAATGTGTCGTTACTGCTTAAAGATATCGCCAGTGGCGAGGGTGATCTGACCCAACGGCTACCCAAGCGACAGAATGATGAGCTAGGAGAGCTGTCTTCCTGGTTCAACATGTTCCTAGACAAGCTTCAGCCAATTGTCGCCCAGGTGAAGTCCTCGGTGCTAGAAGCCCGGGAAACGGCACACCGCTCCTCAAAGATCGCCGCAAGCACCAGTGATGGCATGCAGCACCAGTATCGAGAGATCGACCAGGTGGCCACTGCATCACATGAGATGAGCGCTACGGCCCAGGACGTTGCTCGGAGCGCCTCACAAGCAGCGAATGCAGCTGAAGACGCTGAATCAGCTGCCAAGGCCGGCCTGGAAGTGATTCATTCGACTTCAGAGCGAATTGCTTACCTTGCCAGCGAGATGACTCAAGCCATGTCGCAGGTAGAGAGCCTGTCCAACAGCAGCGAGCAAATCGGCACGGTACTGGACGTCATCAAATCCATCGCGGAACAAACCAATCTGCTCGCCTTGAACGCGGCCATTGAAGCTGCTCGCGCTGGCGATGCCGGGAGGGGATTTGCAGTGGTTGCGGATGAGGTCAGGAGTCTGGCCCGCAGAACCCAAGAGTCAGTTGAGCAAATTCGAGAAGTCATTGAGAACCTCCAGACAGGTACTCGTGCGGTGGTTGGCTCAATCGGCAAAAGCCATTCCGACGTGCAAGGCACTGCGGAGCAAGCAACGGTGGCACTTTCCGCCCTCACCCGCATCAGCGATGCAGTGAGAGTGATCAACGACATGAACCTGCAGATCGCAACGGCCGCCGAGGAGCAGAGTTCGGTCGCCGAGGAGATCAATCGGAACGTTGCCAATGTGCGCCAGGTGACGGAATCGCTTACGAATCAAGCAGATGAATCCGCTCAGATCAGCCAGTCTCTGAACAGCTTGGCCACCCATCAGCAAACGCTAATGTCGCAATTCAAGGTGTGACAGATGGTCGCGCTGACCAAAGGCCTTTTTTTAACACAACTGTCGTGCTATAAAGATTTCAAAACGCTCCTCCCCTGCCTGCGCCCTGCGTACCAGAAAGGAAACGAAGGTGGAGCACCTACAAAAACCCGGAGGTACTGAGTCGATGAATCGCTCTATTGAGTTTTGGCAAACCAAAGTTGCTGGCCTGAAACCTGAAGGGAGGGCCTTCATCGATGGGAAGTACGTCGACTCGATCTCAGGTAAAACCTTCCCTTGCATCAACCCTGCAACCGGGAAAGAAATTGCCCAGATCGCGGAGTGCGACCGGGCTGACGTGGATCTGGCCGTTTCGATTGCCAAGCAACGTTTCGAGAGCGGTGTCTGGGCTAAACGTTCCCCTACCGAACGCAAAAATGTCCTGCTCAAACTGGCTGCGCTCATCCAGGAAAACATGGAAGAGCTCTCCCTGCTCGAGTCTCTCGACATGGGCAAGCCAGTCGAGGTGTCTTACACCTACGAGATGCCAGAACTGAGCGGCTACGTACAGTGGGTCGCCGAAGCCGTCGATAAGCTTTACGACGAGGTAGCGCCGACTGGCCAGGGTGACCTGGCACTAATCCGTCGCGAGGCGCTTGGGGTTGTCGCCTGCGTTGTGCCGTGGAACTTCCCGCTGGACATGGCCATTTGGAAATGTGTCCCTGCGCTGGCAATGGGCAACTCGGTAGTGCTCAAGCCCGCTGAGCAATCCTCCCTCACCGCCATCAAGCTTGCGGAACTGGTCAAAGCTGCGGGCGTGCCAGACGGCGTGTTCAACGTATTGACTGGGTTCGGTGAAACCGTAGGTGCACCTCTCGGCCTACATATGGACGTGGCCTGCTTGGCCTTCACCGGCTCGACCGAGGTGGGCAAATACTTCCTCAAGTATTCCGCTGAATCCAACATGAAGCTGGTTTGGCTGGAATGCGGCGGCAAGAGCCCGAACATCGTCTTCGCCGATACCGAAAACCTCGAACAAGCCGCCGAACTCGCTGCCCGAGTCTTCTACAACCAAGGCGAAGTCTGCTCCTCCCCTACCCGTTTGCTGGTTGAAGAGAGCATCCACGACGATTTCGTCGCCAAGGTCATTAAGTACGCCGAGAGCTACGAGCCGGCCGATCCGCTGGATCCTAACGCGTTGATGGGCGCGATGGTCGAGGACATCCACACCCAGCGCGTCATGCGTTATGTCGAAGCGGGCAAGGCTGAAGCAACCTTGGCCTATGGCGGCGAGCAGGTTGTGATCAACGGAAGCTCCAACTTCATCCGTCCGACCATTTTCACTGGCGTGACCAACGACATGCGCATCGCCAAAGAGGAAATCTTTGGCCCTGTTCTGAGCATCATCAAGTTCAAGACTGAAGCAGAAGCTATCGAGATCGCGAACGACTCGATCTACGGCCTGATGGCTTCGGTGTTCACCTCCAATCTCTCGCGCGCCCACCGTGTCGCTGAAGCTCTGAACGCAGGGACTGTGACCGTCAACACCGTGGACATGATCTCCCCCCTGGTGCCATTCGGCGGGGTGAAACAGTCGGGCAACGGTCGCGATAACTCGCTCCATGCATTCGAAAAATACTCGTCCCTAAAAACCACCTGGATCAAGTATTGAGAGGCGACGCCATGAGTGTCGATAACGTTGTAATCGTGGGAGCCGGCCAAGCCGGCTTCCAAGTCGCAGCCTCGCTTCGTCAGGCCGGCTTTGAGGGTAGCGTCACCATCATCGGTGACGAGAACAACATTCCTTACCAGCGACCGCCGCTGTCCAAGGCCTACCTGAAGAACCTGGCTGACGAAACCTCGATTCAGCTTCGCCCAGATAACTTCTATGCGGACAACCGTATTGAATTGATCAAGGGCGACAAGGTTGAGCGGATCGACCGCCACTCCAAGACCGTTGTGACCGCAAGCGGTAAAACGCTGCAGTACGACAAGCTGGCGATCACCACCGGTACTCGCCCGCGCCCGCTGGATCTGCAAGGTGCCGATCTGCCAGGCGTTCACGCTCTGCGGTCGTTCCTCCACGCTGCTGATCTACGTGATGACATCCAGAAGCACCAAAACATCGTGATCATCGGTGGAGGGTTCATCGGCCTGGAGGTCGCCGCTTGCGCTGCTGGCCTCGGCAAGACCGTAACCGTACTCGAGTATGCGCCACGTCTGATGGGCCGTGCTGTTTCGATGGTGAGCTCGGACTTCTTCAAGGCCTACCACGAAAGCATCGGCGTGCGAGTCATCACCGATGCTCGCATTGAGCGGATCGAGGGTGTGGATCGCGCTGAAGGTGTTTCACTCCAGAGCGGTGATCAGATCCCTTGCGACTTGATCCTCGTCGGGGTAGGTGCGCTCCCCAACGTTGAACTCGCAGAGCTCGCTGGCCTGGGCTGCGATAACGGGATCTTGGTCGACGAATTTGCAGTGACCTCCGACCCCCACATCGTCTCTGCTGGCGACTGCACTAACCACCCTAATGCCTTCGCCAATGGCAGGTTCCGCCTCGAGTCCGTACAGAACGCTATCGACCAGGCAAAGGTGGCGGCTGCCAGCATCCTCGGTACCGCGTCCGCCTATAACGCGGCTCCTTGGTTCTGGTCGGATCAGGGCGAAATCAAACTTCAAACCGTGGGCCTGCCATTGGGCACTGATGAGCTGGTGGTGCGTGGCTCAACGGAAGAGAAGAAATTCAGCGTCTTCCACTATCGGGAAGGCAAGTTGATCGCTGTGGAAAGCATCAACTCCGCTGGTGACCACATGGTTGCCCGCAAGCTGATTACCACAGGTTCCAGCCCTGCACCTGCAAGGGTTTCGGACTCGACCGTAGAGCTTAAGTCGCTTCTCGCCGGCTAACGCATCTCAACCTGAAAACTGGAAGAACGTTATGACTCAGACAATCAAGGTCAATGCACCATTTGATGGTGCGTTGCTGGCAGAACTCCCTGCTTCAAGCGACGAGCAAATCGAACAAGCGCTGGCCACCGCGCACGCCCTGTACCGTGATCGCAATGGCTGGCTGAAAAAGGCCAAGCGAATCGAAGTCCTCAAAAAGGCGGCGACCATCATCGCCGGTCGCCGTGAAGAGCTCGCTCGCCTGGTAGCTCAGGAGTGCGGCAAACCCTACAAAGATGCGCTGATCGAAGTCGACCGTGGCGTTGATTGCCTGCATATCTGTGTGGAAGAGCTTCGCACCAAATCTGGCTCTGTAATCCCGATGGATCTGAACGCCACCTCTCAAGGCCGCATTGCGTTCACCCAGCCAGAGCCAATCGGCGTAGTCCTGGGCGTCAGCGCCTTTAACCACCCATTCAACCTGGTGGTTCACCAAGCAGCTCCTGCGGTAGCGGTCGGTGCTCCGGTAATCATCAAACCTGCGGCCAAGACTCCACTGAGCGGCTACGCCTTCATCGAGATTCTGCACGAAGCCGGGCTGCCTAAAGAGTGGGCTCAGATTGTGCTGCCTGCCACCAATGAGCAGACCAGCAAAATGGTCGCCGACCCACGCGTAGGCTTCCTTTCCTTCATCGGCTCCGCCGCAGTTGGCTGGATGCTGCGCTCCAAACTCGCGCCTGGCACCCGCTGCGCTCTGGAGCATGGCGGTGTAGCCCCCGTGATCGTTGCTCATGACGCTGACCTGCCCATGGCAATTCCGCGTCTTGCTCGCGGTGGCTTCTGGCACGCAGGCCAAGCGTGCGTTTCGGTACAGCGGGTATTCGCTGATCGCCGAGTCGCTCGTGAAGTTGCAGAGCGCCTGGCCGCAGCTGCCGAGAAGATGTCCGTGGGTGATCCGGTGCTGGAAACCACAGATATCGGGCCGATCATCTCGCACCAGGAAAACAACCGTATCCACGAGTGGGTTCAAGACGCGGTTGCACAAGGTGCAGAGCTGATCTGTGGCGGCAAGAAAATCAGCGAGAGCTGCTACGCCCCGACAGTGCTGCTGAATCCTTCGGAAAAATCGAACGTGATGCGCAAAGAGGTTTTCGGGCCAGTCATCTGCGTATCCAGCTTTGACGACATCAATGCGGCATTGAAGGAAGCGAACGCTCTCGATTTCTCCTTCCAGGCCGCCGTTTTCACTCAGAACGTAGATACCGCCCTGTACTGCTTCAAGCACCTCGACGGTACCGCAGTGATGGTCAACGAAAACACCCTCTTCCGTGTGGATTGGATGCCATTCGCCGGCGCCCGCCACTCAGGCCACGGCGTAGGCGGTATCCCCTACACCATGCACGAGCTGCAAGTCGAAAAAATGATGGTATGGCGCTCTGACGTCCTGAACTGAGAAGTATGAACATGAATAACAAAGAACTTCTTGCCCGCCGCGACAAAGCGCTTCCACGCGGCGCTGCAACTGCTCTCCCAGTTTTCGTAAAGAAGGCTACTGGTAGCGAAATCTGGGATGTCGAAGGCAACCACTACGTGGACTTCGCATCCGGCATCGCCGTCAACAATACTGGCAACCTTCACCCAAAAGTGGTCGAGGCTATTGAGGCCCAGCTCAAGAGCTACGCGCACATCGGTTTCCCAGTGCTGTCGTGCGAACCTTACGTGCGCCTGTGCGAGCGCTTGATTGAGCTGGCACCTATTTCAGACGCCAAGGCCACGCTGTTCACCACCGGCGCAGAAGCGACTGAAAACGCGGTAAAAGTCGCGCGCTATTACACCGGCCGCCAAGGCGTAGTGACGTTCACAGGTTCGTTCCATGGCCGTACTCAGCTCGCACTGGCGATGACCGGCAAGGTGCAGCCGCTGCGTACTGGTGTCACTCCATCTCAAGCAGGTGTGTACCAGGTTCCGTTCCCGATTGAGCACCATGGCACGTCTGAGCAAGACAGCCTGAAGGCTCTCGATCACCTGTTCCGCGCAACCATCTCGCCAGATCAGGTTGCAGCCATTGTCATTGAACCTGTGCAAGGTGAAGGTGGCTTCTATCAAGCCTCTCCGGCCTTCATGCAGGCCTTGCGCAAGATTTGCGACGACCATGGCATCTGCTTTGTCGTGGACGAAGTGCAGTCAGGCTTCGGTCGCACTGGCAAGTTCTTCGCTACTGAACACGCCGGCGTCCAACCCGACCTGATCGCTATCGGTAAGGCC
This sequence comes from Pseudomonas sp. NPDC008258, assembly GCF_042956345.1. Taxonomy (NCBI): domain Bacteria; kingdom Pseudomonadati; phylum Pseudomonadota; class Gammaproteobacteria; order Pseudomonadales; family Pseudomonadaceae; genus Pseudomonas; species Pseudomonas sp. NPDC008258. Next base: position 9,739 of record NZ_JBIBGE010000003.1, on the reverse strand, counting down.
ATGGGTGGCGGTCTGCCGCTGTCCGGCCTGATCGGCCGTAGCGAAGTAATCGATGCGCCTCCTCCTGGCTTCCTGGGTGGCACGTTCGCCGGCAACCCACTCGCCTGTGCTGCAGCCAATGCTGTCCTGGACGTAATTGAGAGTGAAGGCTTGCTGGCCCGTGCCAATGCAATTGGTCAGAAAATTCAGTCGTTCCTGACCGACCTCAAAGGCGCTGCCGGCGTTCTGCCATTGGGCGACATTCGCGGTCTCGGAGCGATGGTCGCCTTCGAGATCGTAAGCGAGGCAGGTACTCACACTCCGGATGCAGACGCCACCAAACGTGTAGCCGCCAAAGCCAAAGAGTTGGGGCTGTTGCTGCTGCCGTGCGGTTACTACGGCAACACCATCCGAGTATCCGCTCCCCTAACCATCACTGACGAAATCTTGGAAACCGGACTTTCCCGCCTGGCCGGCGCACTCAAGGCCTAACAACTCTACCGAGCCGAGATAATAAAAATGGTCAAGATCACTTTCGTGCAGCCTGATGGCTCCTCCGTAGAAGTCGACGCAAAAGTCGGCGGTACGGTGATGGAGGCAGCAGTCAACAACATGGTTAAAGGTATCGATGCCGACTGCGGTGGTGCATGCGCTTGCGCCACCTGCCATGTCTACATCTCCGATGAGTGGAAAGAGAAGCTCCAGGCCGCCGAGGTTATGGAGAGCGACATGCTTGAGTACGCATACGAGCCTGACGCCTCAAGCCGCCTCTCCTGCCAGCTCCGTATTACCCCGGAGATGGAAGGCTTGGTAATTCGTGTTCCTAGTCAGCAGAGCTGACTAGGTTTCCTCAGAACAGGAGATGAAACCATGAGTTTCAATCAGCCTCTTGGTGGCAACCAAATGCCCCGTTTCGGCGGCATCCCAACCATGATGCGCTTGCCTGAAGCCAAAAGTGCAGCTGGGCTCGATGCATGCTTTGTGGGCGTTCCGCTGGATATCGGTGCTTCCAACCGCTCGGGTACCCGAATGGGGCCACGTAGCATTCGAGCAGAATCCTGCCTGCTGCGCCCCTTCAACCTGGCAACTGGTGCGGCCCCGTTTGAGAGTCTGCAGGTAGCTGATATTGGTGACGTGGCCATCAACACGTTCAACCTTCCTGACGCCGTAAGGCGGATTGAAGAGGCCTACGACGTCATCCTGGAAAACGATGTAGCACCACTTACGTTGGGTGGCGACCACACGATCACCTATCCGATTCTGCAATCCATCGCGAAGAAGCATGGCCCTGTGGCGCTGATCCATATCGATGCTCACGCTGACGTAGGCGAGCACATGTTTGGCGAGAAGATCGCTCACGGCACCACGTTCCGTCGTGCCTATGAAGACGGTTTGATCAATCCAAATCTGACCTTCCAGATTGGTCTGCGTGGTACCGGCTACTCGCCAGACGATTTCAACTGGTCGCGTAGCAAGGGCTTCACCGTAGTGACCTCTGACGAATGCCAAGGCGTATCACTGGCGCCGTTGATGGAATCGATCAAAGCCAAAATCGGCGATACGAAGGTGTACATCTCCTTCGATATTGATGGTCTCGATCCTTCGGTAGCACCAGGTACCGGTACTCCGGAAATCGGCGGCCTCACCGCTTACCAAGGACAGCAAATCATTCGTGGGTGTAAAGGCCTGAATGTCATCGGTGGTGACGTTGTAGAGATCTCACCTCCATACGACAGCACCGGCAATACCTCCCTGCTGGGCGCAAACCTGTTGTTCGAAATGCTCTGCGTCCTGCCCGGCGTCAAATATCACAACGTCTAATAACAACCAACTTTGTGGGTAAAAGCTCATGAGCCGTATCGATGTTGATAAGGTCAATCTGGCAGATATGGAATTTTGGAAACGCCCGGATCGCGAAGAAGCCTTCGCTGCCCTGCGTGATGAAAAGCCTGTCAGCTGGCACGATTTTCCAGAAGGCTCTGCAGAGCATGGCTGCAAAGGGTTCTGGTCGGTCGTTCGCTACGATGACATCGTCGCCGTCAGTGGTGATGCGAAAACGTTTATCAGTGGTGAAGGTACCATCGTAGGCGATCAGTCCATTGAAGAGGCGCACCAGGAAGGCTGGTTCCTCAACATGGATGCTCCGCGTCACTTCAAACTTCGCCAAGTCGTGGCTCGTGCGTTTTCACCCCAGGGTGTTACCAAGATGTCGGAGGTTGCAAAGCAATATGCTGCCTCCACTGTCGCTAGCGTTAAGGAGCGCGGCGAGTGCGACTACGCCAAAGATGTCGCGCAAGCCTTCCCTGTAGAGGTGGTCTGTGACTTCCTCGGGGCTCCCAAAGAAAATCGTCGTCGCCTGCATGAGCTGACAGTCACTGCACTGGCCGGCGATGTCCTGGGCGCGAACGCTGTAGAAGCTATCACAGGGGCATTTGCAGAGCTTAACGACTACGGTCGTTACCTGGCTGCTGAAAAACGCAAAAACCCAGGTGACGACATCCTTTCGATGATTCTGGCCACGGAAGTCGAAGGTAAGAAGCTCGATGACGTCGAGGCCGGTTACTTCTTCCAGCTTCTGGTCACTGCAGGCATGGAGACCACCGGCACCGTCGGCGCCCATGCCATGAAATGCTTCCTGGAATTCCCGGAGCAGATGAAGATCTGGGCCAATGATCCAGTAAGCGTTGCATCTACCGGTTTCGAAGAGCTTGTGCGCTGGGTTAGCCCGGTAATGCACATGCGCCGTACCGCTTCCCGTGACACCGAGATCAATGGCCAACGCATCGCCGAAGGCGACAAAGTAGTCATGTGGTACAACTCGGCGAACCGTGACGCGACCAAGTTTGAAAATCCCTACGACTTCAACGTGCTGCGCTCCCCTAACCCACACCTGGGTTTCGGTGGCGGCGGTCGCCACACCTGCCTAGGCGCCCACCTCGCCCGCTTGGAGCTGCCATTCCTGCTTGCTGAAACCCTGAAGCAGCTGAAGGACATTGAGCTGGCCGGTACTCCTGAATTGATCCCGTCGCGCTTCATCAACGGTATCGCCTCTCTTCCAATTCGCTTCAAAGCTGCCTAAGGAATGCCAACATGTCGTTCACTGACAAACGAATCGTAGTAACCGGCGTCTCCTCGGGGGTTGGCCAAGCGACTGCTGCTGCACTCACGAAGGCTGGTGCATACGTCATTGGTCTTGACGTGAAGCCGGCGCACGATAACTGCAGCCAGTTCATTCTATGCGACCTGTCCAACCCGAGCTCCATCGATCAAGCATTGCTGGATATCACCCAGCCAATCGATGGCCTGGCGAACATCGCCGGCGTCCCTGGCAGCTTGCCAGCTGACATCGTATTCAAGGTCAACTTCTTGGGTTTGCGATACCTGACTAACAGCCTCCTGCCCAAGCTCGCTGACAAGGCGTCGGTCGTCAACGTAGCGTCCACTGCTGGGGCCGGTTGGCGGAAGCACAAATCGGTCAGTGAGCGCCTGCTGACCATCGGTGATTGGCGCCAATGCCTGGAGACTTTCCAGGAGCTGAAGATGGATGCCGTGACCACTTATGACTTCACGAAAGAGCTAGTCATCCTCTACACCATGCTGATCGCCAGCAACCAACGTCACCGGGGCGTGCGCGTGAACTCGGTCAGTCCTGGTGCTGTTTGCACTCCGATCCTGGCCGACTTCTACGACACCATGGGTGACGAGCTGCTTCAGAACCTCAAGCAGCAGGCTGGCGGCCGTGATGCCTATCCAGAAGAAATCGCCGGCGCCATCCTGCTGATGCTCGATCCGAAAGGCTTCTGGATCAACGGAACTGACCTCATTGTCGACGGCGGTGCTGAAGTCCTGATGAACCTAGAAGGTCTGGCTACTCCCCCGCTGCCATTCAACTGAGCTATTCATGCACCGAGACAGCGCGCTGTCCCGGTGCTTCGCGAGCGCAAACCATGAACGACAATTCCCGCGCACTAGCTGATGCAGATGTGATGAGCGTTTTGCATCCATACACCGACGCCCGCAAACATCAAGAGCTTGGGCCTTTGATGATTGAGCGTGGCCAAGGTATCTATGTTTACGACTCGGAAGGTAAGGAATACATCGAAGCGATGTCAGGACTCTGGAGCGTAGCTTTAGGGTTCAGTGAGCAGCGCTTGATCAAGGCAGCAGAAGCACAGCTTGGAACACTGCCGTTCTACCATACCTTCAATGGGAAGGCGCATGCACCAAGCACCAAGCTTGCCCGGAAACTGCTTGATCTAGCTCCAGTACCGATGAGCAAAGTGTTCTTCACGAACTCGGGCTCAGAGGCCAACGATACAATCGTCAAGCTCATCTGGTACCGCAACAACGCCCTGGGCAAACCTCAGAAGAAGAAACTCATCAGCAGGCTGAACGCCTACCATGGCGTCACCGTGATGAGTGCCAGCCTGACCGGTCTCCCCAACAACCACCGAGGCTTCGATTTGCCGCTCGCCCCGGTGTTGCATGTGAGCTGCCCGCACTACTACCGCTTTGGCCTACCTGGTGAGACTGAAGAGCAGTATGCCGACCGTCTCGCGCAAGAACTCGAGGAGCTGATTCTCCGCGAGGGCGCCGATACCATCGCAGCCTTCTTCGGTGAACCTCTCATGGGCGCAGGCGGCGTACTGGTTCCGCCTCGGACGTACTGGCAGAAGATTCAAGCAGTCTGCCGCAAATACGACATTCTCCTGGTAGCTGACGAGGTAATTTGCGGGTTCGGCCGCACTGGCTCCATGTTCGGATGCGAGACCTTTGATATCTATCCTGATGCCATGCTCGTATCGAAGCAGCTCTCCTCCAGTTATCAGCCCATCGCTGCGGTGCTGATAAACCAACGCATCTTCGACCCAATTGCAGATCAATCCCACCAGATTGGTACCTTGGGGCACGGTTTCACCGCAACCGGCCATCCCGTTGCATCTGCTGTCTCACTGGAAAACATTCGAATTATCCAGGAAGAAAACCTCGTCGCCCGGGCCTCAGAGATGGGTGCTTTGTTGCATGAGAAACTCAGCTGCTACCTCGATCATCCACTGGTTGGTGAAGTGAGGGGTCAAGGCCTGATTGCAGCTGTGGAACTCGTTTCGGACAAGGCCACCAGGGCCCGCTTCGATACCCCGGGAAAAATCGGGGCATACCTGGCCCAACGAGCCCAGCACCATGGATTCATCACCCGCAATATTGGTGATGCCATCGCATTTTGCCCTCCTCTGATTACTACCAAAGCCGAGATTCAAAAAATCATTGACCGGTTCGAGTGGGCACTCAGCGACACAGAGCGCTGGTACAGCGCTCAATCTGCTTAACGTTTCCAATGGTTACGCGCTTTGCCCCGGATTTGCGGGGCTTTTTTTCGTCGTCACTTTAAATGGCCGATTAAGTAACTATCTGGCCTTCCGAGCCCTATCCCGCTGATGTGCTTAGCAGCAGAATCCGGATGAACGCTGAATATCTAACTCAAGACGCAGCCAGCCACCCCTATAAAAATACTGAAAGGAAATCACCCAAGCCCACGAACTAAAAATAGCCCAGATCCCGTTTCGATATTTAACAATAATAAAGGTGCACATTATGAGTCTCGACATTGCAGCAATTGCAATTTACGGTTTTGGCATGTTGTTATTAGGATGGTATGGCATGCGAAAGGCAACGAGTACCGAGGCCTATTTGGTTGCAGGCAGGAATCTTGGCCCCGGAATGTACATGGGGACAATGGCAGCCACTGTACTAGGTGGGGCATCGACAATCGGTACCATTCGCCTAGGCTACGAGTATGGTATTTCTGGACTTTGGATCTGTGCAGCCATGGGCTTCGGCATTCTGGTTCTGAATTTTGCACTAGCTAAGCACTTGCTGAACCTTGAGCTCATGACGGTAAACCAGGTTCTGGAGAAAAGATTCAATAGCTTTGCCCGAAGAGCTAGTGCAATCATCATGTTTTCTTACGCCCTGATGGTTTGCGTGGTGTCTTTTCTAGCGATAGGCACAGTTGCCGAAGTCATATTTGAACTTCCAGGCTGGGTGGCAATCCTGGTGGGAAGTCTGGTCGTAATCGTCTACTCAACTATTGGCGGCATGTGGTCGTTAACTTTGACGGACATGGTGCAGTTCTTAATCAAGACAGTAGGCATGCTCTTGATCTTACTCCCGGTTTGCTTGATAAAGGCGGGTAACTGGGAGGGCCTTCAGGCCAAGCTTCCAGAGACTTATTTCAGCCTGTCCAGCCTTGGATGGGAGAAAATCACGACTTACTTCGTTATCTATTTCTTCGGCATTTTGATCGGACAAGATATTTGGCAGCGGGTTTTCACCGCCAGATCCGTCAAAGTTGCCAAATATGCGGGTGTGTTGGCCGGCCTGTACTGCTTCCTTTACGGCTTGGCAGGTGCCGTGATTGGGATGTGCGCGAAGGTACTATTTCCGGATATCGAGAATACCAGCACTGTTTTCGCCACTGCAGTCGAACACACCCTACCAGCTGGACTTAGAGGGCTAGTAATCGCAGCGGCTCTCTCAGCCATGATGTCTACAGCAAGCGCAGGCTTACTGGCATCCTCCACTCTTCTCACTGAAGATCTACTGCCCAACCTCAAAGCTTCGGGCAGAAATCCCCTAATGATCAGCAAAGCCATGACCCTTGCGGTTGGCTCAATTGCCTGCGTCATCGCCCTGTGCGTTACAGACGTCCTTGATGCACTGACTATCGCCTACAACTTCCTGGTCGGCGGAATGCTAATCCCCTTGATAGGTGCCATCTACTGGAAGAGGGCCACCACACCCGGGGCTGTTACGAGCATGCTGTCGGGCTTCGTAACAGTAATGCTCTTGATGTGGTGGGAGGGCGTGGACTCCAACGGTGCAATCTATTGGAGCCTGGCTGTAAGCGGAGTGAGCATGGTGATCGTCAGTTTGGCAACGTCGAAGCAACAGGTAGGGCTGTTCGAGAAAGGACTTGGCTAGTAGACGCAAGCAGGCCTAGAGCAACCGGCTCATTGCGGCAGTCACTAGCCACTGACTGCGATGAGCCGGGAAGCGATCAGGATCGAGCAAGAAGGAAACAAGGAGACCATCTGTAACAGCTACGATGAAATCAATCTCATCCTCCAGTTGCCCCTGGATCTTGAATTCGCCAGTGCTCAGGCCCTCACCAATGTAATCGCGAAGATGACTTCTGAAGTTCGCATAAACGTCATGGAATTTCCGGCGTAAGTTTTCATCTTGGCGAGCCGCAGCCCAAAAAGACACAGAGATGACGGCATCATGTTCATCGCTGACTTGAGGGGTGAGTTCCTCAATGACAGCTCGAACCTTTTCCTGTGCCGATTGATACTCCCCTACTCGATTCTCAATCCGTGAAAAAGCCTCTTTGGAGATTTCATCAAACGCAAAGTCAATGAGTTCTTCTTTGCTATTGAAATAATGGGCCAATGTTCCGCTACTGAACCCTCCTTCGCGAGCAATTCCTCGTATCGTTACATTCGCCAAGCCCTCTTTACCAATAGAGCGAATCACCGCCTTAGTAATTTCGGCTTTTCTTAATTCGTGGTCGACAATTTTTGGCATGGCTGAAATAACCGTACAAGTTTTGTGGATCTAATGATCGCAAGGATGCCGACTCAGTCGTTGAAAATCAATGACTTTGACTGCAAACGCCTCTCGAATCGCATTCAAGCCTTGTAAGCCCCCGGAGCAAGGCCGCTCCACCTCTGGAATGCTCGACGAAACCCTGCGCCATCGCAAAAGCCGAGGCTTTCCGCGATTTGATCAGTAGGCAGTTTCCCATCCTTCAACATGATCTTGGCTCGCTCGAAACGAACTTCATCAAGGAGCTGACGATAACTCGTTTTGAACACGCCCAGTTGCCGCCTGAGTGTACGGGCCGAGCAGTGCATTTGATGAGCCACATCCTCCAGAGGAACGGGGTTTTGCAGGTCACGCTCCAAGATCAGCTTCACACGCTGGAGCCACTCCCTCTCTGCAGCGTATTCACGGTTCTGCCTCCGACATGCCTCGATAACCTCCATGTGGGAGACCGCATCGCGCATGGGCAGCTTCATGTCTAACAGTGCCGCGTCGAAGACCATCAAATTGCGAGGCTGATTGAATGAAACCTTGCAGCCCAGGTGCTCTTGGCACAGTGCCGCATGGCTTGGAAGCACGGAGCCCTCGAAGGTGACTTCGTCCAGTGAAAACGTCTGCTCCAGGATGTCGCTACAGCTGCGCTTGAAAGAGGAAATAGCCAGCTCCGCGTAGGAAACCTTCAAGTCGGTGGCGCCTGAGTAGCCGCTGAAAATCACCCTTGCCCGTCCTTCTCGCTCATCGAGTGCCAGGTTAAAGCCGTTGGCGATGAGCGCTGGAAATTCAGCTGCCACGCTCAATGCGTCACGGAGCGTAGGCGCGGTGAGCAGCGCATAGCCCAGGAGGCCATACACAGAGACCCTGGCATTGAGACCGATCTCGAGCGTGATATTTCTGTGAGGGAACATCGCGTTGACGTTGCGATAGACCACATACTCATCAACGATTTTGATTTTTCGGGTCAAGTCGTCGAGCATTTCCAGGGTGATCTCACTTCCCTCAAGCGCGGAAGCGGGATCCCGACCGGCAGCCGTGACCTGAGCAACCAGTTGCCTTGTGTGATGCAAGGACGTCAACGAACAGCTTTTCCAACCACTCATGAGTGTATTCTCGAGAAGCCCTGAAGCCTGCAAGGCAGCGCCTGTGCGCACACCAACTTATACCCCTCACTGAGGGGCCTTACATCGATTGCTTTGCTGCTAGCCCGCCGCAGTGGCGGCACGGGCAGCAAATAGGAGCATCAGGGTGTAGAGAATTTCTTGTATTTTCATGGAGCCCGGCCCTTCTTAGCGTTTTTGTAGGTCGCACGGCCTGCTTGGAGCAAACCGCGCTTGAGCATCTCTGGCAATCTTTTTAACACGACTGTCGTGCCAACAAAAGCCAAGTGACGAACGGCACGGCGGTGCCGGTACCGCCGAATCCACCCAAGCAAAAAAAAGGTTCTTCACGGATTGCCGGGAAAGTCATTCTTGATCTTCATGAAAAAGAACTCGCTGTCCCGGTAGCCGTAAGCCATCCGCTTGATCACCTTGATCCGGTTGTTGATACCCTCCAGCTGCCCCGTGTGCATGGGCCAACGCACCCTGCTCAGGATGCCGCGCCAGTAGTTCTTCAGGCGTTTGGCGAACTGTTTCAGAGCCGGTATCGCGCTTTCATCAGCCAGTCGCAGCCATTGCTTCCAGGCTGATCGCCAACCCCAGGCAGTGGTGGGTGACCACAGCGCTTTGAGTTCTGCCTTCATCAGATAAACCGTCATCAACGATTGGTTAGCTGCCAGCAGATCCTGCAGGCGTACCTGCTGATCTTCACGCTTGAGATTCTCCGGATTACGCAGCAGCAGCCACCGCGCCTGCTTGATCACCTTGCGGGCAGGTTTGTCATTACGCAGGCGATTGGCCTCGTCGACCCGCACTCGGTCAATCACTTCTCGCCCATATTTGGCGACCACATGAAACAGGTCGTACACCACTCTCGCCTGAGGACAGTGCTGGCGCACCTCCAGATCGAATGCGGTGTTCATGTCCATTGCCACGGCTTCGATCCGCGCACAGCCCTCCGGCCCCAGTTCCTCAAAGAACGGTCTGACCGCGGCTCGGCTACGGCCTTCGCCAATCCAAAGCACCCGACGGGTATCAGCATCAAGCACCACGCTGGCGTAGCG
>NZ_JBIBGE010000002.1:303234-305848 GCF_042956345.1 Pseudomonas sp. NPDC008258 | reverse complement strand
GTAGAGCTTTCACTGGAAAAACAACTACGTGCAGTGATCAAGAAGCTGGGGCTTTCCGATCAACTGCGCCGCGTCCAGAAGCTTCCCGGTGTAGGGTTCCTAACGGCTGCCGGCCTGGCGATGTCCTTCATGCGCGGCGAGTTCAAGAACAGCGATGCCTTTGTCGCTTATCTAGGTCTGGATGTGACGGTTGCCCAATCCGGCAAATGGTCGGGCAGAGGGAAGTTGAGCAAGCGTGGAGACTCGGAGGTCCGCAGACTTCTGTACAACGCCTCGATGAGCGGCAGCCGAACCAAGACTTGGTCGCAGTTTTACGCCCATCATCAAGCACGCGGGAAGAAAACCACACAAGCCTTGGTAATCCTTGCACGTCGCTTGGCTCGGCTGGCCTTCGGCCTGATGAGGCATGAGGCTGACTGGAAGCCCGAGATATATACCGGAGGTGCCAAGCTGGCCAGCTGAGGCTGGGGCTGCTACGCAGCCCACCCGAACTGACGGGCAGCACCCGATGCTGGAGAGAAATTCTCTGGCAGGCTGATTCGTGCCTGGATGTTGCTGAGAGAGGCCGTGGGCTTTTCTACTGAAAATTTGCCTCCGGCCATAGAATCTCCCACAGGGATTGTGTATGGGCTTAGAGAAGGAACAACGTAGCCAGGCCAAGGAAGATGAAGAAGCCGCCACTGTCGGTTACGGCCGTGATCATCACACTGGCACCCATTGCCGGGTCGCGCCCCAGACGGGCCAGGGTCATCGGGATAAGCACGCCCATCAGCGCCGCCAGCAACAGGTTCAAGGTCATCGCTGCGGTCATTACCACGCCCAGCGACCAGCTGCCATACAACCAGAACGCCACCGCACCAATCACCCCGCCCCACACCAGGCCGTTGATCAGCGACACCGCCAGTTCCTTGCGCATCAGGCGGCTGGTATTGCCCGGCGACACCTGGTCCAGCGCCATGGCGCGGACGATCATGGTGATGGTCTGGTTGCCCGAGTTGCCACCAATACCCGCAACAATCGGCATCAATGCAGCCAACGCCACCAGCTTCTCGATCGAGCCCTCGAACAGGCCGATCACCCGCGAAGCCAGGAAGGCGGTAATCAGGTTGATCGCCAGCCATGCCCAACGGTTGCGGAACGAGCGCCAGACCGAGGCAAAGATGTCTTCCTCTTCACGCAGACCCGCCATGTTGAGGACTTCGCTCTCGCTCTCCTCGCGGATCAGGTCGACCATTTCGTCGATGGTCAGTCGGCCGATCAGGCGTTCGCCCTTGTCTACTACGGGCGCCGATACCAGGTCATAACGTTCGAAGGCTTGTGCCGCGTCGTAAGCATCTTCCTCGGGCTGGAAGGACACCGGGTCGGTCGCCATGACCTCCGCCACCTTCTTCTCCGGGTCGTTGACCAGCAGGCGCTTGATTGGCAACACCCCCTTGAGGATGCCGTCGTAATCGACCACGAACAGTTTGTCGGTATGGTTGGGCAGCTCTTTCAGGCGGCGCAGGTAGCGCAGCACCACTTCCAGGCTGACGTCTTCGCGGATGGTGACCATCTCGAAGTCCATCAGCGCACCGACCTGCTCCTCGTCGTAGCTCAGCGCCGAACGCACGCGCTCGCGTTGCTGGGCATCGAGGGTTTCCATCAGTTCATGGATAACGTCGCGCGGCAGCTCAGGGGCCAGGTCGGCCAGCTCGTCGGCGTCCATTTCCTTGGCGGCGGCCAACAATTCGTGATCGTCCATGTCGGCGATCAGCGATTGACGAACCGAATCGGAAACTTCAAGCAGGATGTCGCCATCGCGGTCCGAGCGCACCAGCTGCCAGACCGTCAGGCGGTCTTCCAGGGGCAAGGCTTCGAGAATGTAGGCGATGTCGGCGGGGTGCAGGTCATCGAGCTTGCGCTGCAACTCGACGAGGTTCTGGCGGTGGACCAGGTTTTCTACCAGGTCGTTGTGCGCGCCTTCCTGGCGGTGGGTAAGGTCTTCGACCACGCGCTGACGCTGCAGCAGTTCGACCACCTGGGCCAGGCGATCCTGCAGGCTTTCTTGCGCTTTTTTTACTTCTACTTCAGTCATAGGCGAACTCCACTCCCAGCAGCGGAGCACGCCGGGAGAATCAATCGGTCAGATCTTTCTGTATGAATCTTGTTAGCGAGTAACTACTGGGTAAGTCCATGGTGGTTTTCCACAAGCCCCGGCGGGGCTGACGGGCGCAATCATACACTGCTAAAGCTGTCAGATCGCTTAAATTTTTGGCCATAACAATCGTTTGCGCGATAAAGCTAGGACAACGCTCGAAGCTATCAGTGCGACGGTTGTCAGGGATGGGAAAGCACAATTGATTTTGCGTTCGCTCAGCGGCGCGGCAAGGCTACAGCACAATCGTTACAGAAGAGCGTAGATCGACATGACCAACAATTCATTGGCGCAGAAAAACAAAAAGCCCGCTCAATTGAGCGGGCTTTTTGTTTGGGTATGGCGGACTCAGCAGGATTCGAACCTGCGACCGCTCGGTTCGTAGCCGAGTACTCTATCCAGCTGAGCTATGAGTCCGTGGTGGTAGTTTTAGACCAGGTTACCACTGGTTGACTGAAGCAGCTTTGCAAGCAGAGCCAC